>NZ_JBBIAM010000191.1:0-11109 GCF_054185185.1 Bradyrhizobium sp. UFLA05-153 | reverse complement strand
CAATCAATCAAGGCGGGGTGCGAGATCCCGACGGTCGCTGAGACCTCCCATAAACCTCGCAACGCCCGCCTCGACCCTACCATACGTGAGGCACCCAGACTTACGATCCATAACCACAGGGAGCAGTTGTGGCGCGAGCTGGTGGTTACGAATCTTCGCCAAACACGATCCTGTGGTTATGGTCCCGGGCTCGCGCTTTGCGCGCCCCGGGACGACGAGGAGAGTTTGCGGCGCCGACCTCACACAATCTCCCTTGCCCGCAAATCCGCGATCTCCGCTTCGTTAAAACCGAGCTCGCCCAGCACCGCATCCGTATCCGCGCCCAGCGCCGGCGCCATGTGGTCGAGCTTGCCGCCGCCGTGCGCGAGCTTGAAACCACTGCCAGCAAAGCGCAGGCGGCCGTAGGGCGTGTCGAGCTCCTGAATCGCGCCGCGTGCCACGATCTGCGGATGGTCGATGATCTCCTCGATTGTCCAGATACTGGCGCAGGGCGCGCCGGCGTCCTCCAAGATCGTCTCCCATTCGCGCGGGCTCTTCGTCGCAAGCGCGGCCTCAATGATCGCACGCAGCGCGGGCTCATTCTGGTTGCGGGAGAACCAGTCGGCAAAGCGCGGATCGCTGAGCGTGTCGGCGCGGCCGAGCGCCGTCATCAGTGCGCGATACTGCTTCTCGTTGTTGACGGCGAGCAGGATGTAGCCGTCGCCGCACCTGAACAGGTTCGCCGTGGTCTTGCGGCTGACCGCCTGGTTGCCCGAGAGCTGCTGGCGATGGCCGGCGACCGACCAGTCCGCGATCTGGCCCGACAGGAACGCCAGCGTCGCCTCCAGCATGGAGACGTCGACGAGCTGCCCCTTGCCGGTGCGGTCGCGCTGGTAGAGCGCGCTGGAGACGGCGAACGCCGCGGTCGCGCCCGAGAGCACGTCGCATACCGCAAAGCCCGCGCGCGTCGGCCCGGTCTCGGGATGGCCGGTGATGGCCATGATGCCGGAAAGCGCCTGCATCTTGCCGTCATAGCCCGGGCGCAGCCGATCGGGGCCGGTCTGGCCGAAGCCGGAGACGGCGCAATAGATCAGCTTTGGATTGATCGCGGACAGCGCCTCGTAGCCGATGCCGAGCTTGTCCATCACGCCCGGGCGAAAGTTCTCCATGACGACATCGACCTGCGCGGCGAGCTTCTTCACGATCGCGATCGCGTCCGGCTTTTGCAGACCGAGCGTGAGGCTGCGCTTGTTGCCGTTGATCGCCTGGAATGCCGGCGCGAGCCCGCGCTCGGCCCATTCGCGGCTGAGCGGCGTGCGGCGCATGTCCTCGCCCTCGCGCCGCTCGACCTTGATGACGTCGGCACCCAGCAGCGCGAGCTGGTAGCTCGCATAGGGGCCAGCCAGCACTTGCGTAAAGTCGAGGATCTTGACGCCTTCGAAGGGCCTCGTCACGGCGCGTTTCTCCCGTCAGGCCGCGCGGTTGCCGCGCGCGATCTCCTTCTGCTTGTCGAACTCGGCGCGCCGTCGCGCAAGTTCCTCGGGGCTTAGCTGTGCGACGTTGTTGTAGTCGAGCTTCCAGGAAGCATCCTCGCTCCAGCGCAGCGGCGACTGCATCGTGGTGCGCGGGCCGCTGGCGGACTCGAGGAGCTTCAATGCGAGCTCCAGCGTCTGCGATTGCGAAGCGACATCATGCGGCTTGCCGGCGGAATTGCCGAGCGGGAAGTCGGAGAACAAAAAGCGCGACACGGCGGCGTGCTCGACGATGTCCTTGGCGCAGCCCATGACGACGGTGGGAATGCCGTTGGATTCGAGATGCCGCGCGACCAGCGCGGTGGTCTGGTGGCAGACCGGGCAGTTCGGCACCAGCACTGCGACATCGACCTCGTCGGCGAGGCAGCGTGCCAGAATCTCCGGCGCGTCGGTGTCGAGGGTGACGCGATGACTGCGGTTGGTCGGCGCCCCGAAGAAGCGCTGGCTCACCTCGCCGATGCGCCCAGCAGCAGAGGTCTTCAGGAGCTGCGGCAGTGGAAACCAGGTGCCGCTGTCGGTCGCGCTTGTATGCTTGCGGTCGTAGCCGATGTGCGAGATGCGCAAATCGTGCGCTTGCGAGCTGTCGCCGTCATAGACCTTGTAGAACTTTGCGCCGCCATTGTAGGGCGCGCCCGGCCCCTGATCGCCCTTGGTCGGATCGTAAGGCGCGGCCGTGGTGATGATGGTTACGCGCGATTGCGCCAGTGGCTTCTTCAGCGGCTGGAACGGTGCGTCGACATAGTGCGCCCACCGATACGGCGTGGTGTAGCCGATGGCCGCGTAGTAATCGCGGGTCCGCTGCATATAGGGAATGGGAGCGTCGTAGTCGGGCGCAAAGCCGAATTCATCGTCGCGCGGAGCTGACATGGGCGCGTCTCCTCGGGTTCTTGTTGCGGACAGAGTAGAGATAGTCGGCGATTTGCTCAACAGCGGGTAGGGCGACGCAGGTCTGTATTGCAGGCGTGTTGGAGCGAATTGCGCTGCTGTCCCCTCTCCCCTTGCGGGAGAGGGTGGCTCGCCGCGTAAGCGGCGAGACGGGTGAGGGGTCTCTCCCCGCGGGTAAAAATTCTCAGCGCCGAGCGCGCGGATGCAACCCCTCATCCGGCGCGCTGCGCGCGCCACCTTCTCCCGCAAGGGGAGGAGGGAAAGCAGCTCGCACGCGGCTCGACCTAGCTACCGAAAGACGTGCAGCGCTGCATATTGCAGCAGCATGATCGTCTTCGCATCCACGATGCGGCCGTCGGCGATCATCGCAAGCGCTTCGTCGATGGGCAGCTCCAGCACCTCGATCTCCTCGCCTTCGTCGGCGAGGCCGCCGCCGTCGCCAACCTTCATCTCCGGCTCGTATTCGGCGACGAAGAAGTGCAGCTTCTCCGTTACTGCGCCGGGGGTCATGAAGGCCTCGAACACCTTGTGGACGTCATGCAGGCGATAGCCGATCTCCTCCTCGGCCTCGCTGCGGATGCGCGCTTCGGGATCGGCGTCGTCGAGCATGCCGGCGGCGGCTTCGATCAGCAGGTCGTCATAGCCGTTGACGAAGGCGGGATAGCGAAATTGCCGCACCAGCACGACGGTGCGCCGCTTGCGGTTATAGGGCAACAGCGTCGCACCGTTGCCGCGGTCATAGACCTCGCGGGTTTGCGTCTGCCATTGCCCATCGTTGCGGCGCCACTCGAAGGTCGCCGCTTTCAGAATGTACTTCTTGTCCGAGAGCAGGCGGACATCTTTGACGCGGACGCGATCGGAAACGGACATGCAGGCCTCTAAGGGGTCGGATCCCGGCCGTCGAGCCACTTGGCGAACATCACCGACGTTGACTCTTCGAAGCCGAGGGACGTGTAGAACGCGCCGGCCTGCTTGTTCTCGCGGCGGACCAGGAGCTGGAGTTTTGCGATGCCGGCCTGGCGCAGCCAGTCCTCGGCGGCGGCCATGATGCTGCTGCCATAGCCGCGCTTGCGGCAATCGGGATCGACCGCGACGTAATAGATCCAGCCGCGATGGCCGTCATGGCCGACCATCGCGCTGGCCGCGATCGCATCGCCGTTCCGCCCGATCAGCACGGTCGAGTTCGCCTCGCGCCGCGCCAGCGCGATGTCGGCATGCGGATCGTTCCAGGGCCGCGTCAGGCCGCAGCGCTGCCAGAGCGCGACGACGGTTTCGACATCGGCATCCGCGATTTCGGCGATCGCGAGCGGGGAAGGGGAGACGGGCACGTTCACAGCACTTTACCGGGGTTCATGATTTGGAGGGGGTCGAGCATCGCCTTGACCTGCCGCATCAGCTCGATCGCGGTTTTGTCCTTCACCTCGGGCAGCTCGTCGCGCTTGAGCACGCCGATGCCGTGCTCGGCCGAGATCGAGCCGCCCATGCGCAGCACGATCTCGAACACGACCGCGTTGACGTCGTGCCAGCGGGCGAGGAAGTCGGCGGTATTGACCCCGACCGGCTGGCTGACATTGTAATGCAGATTGCCGTCGCCGAGATGGCCGAACGGCACCGGGCGCGCGCCGGGGATCAGCTTGACGACCGCGGCATCGGCCTCCGCGATGAAGGCGGGCACCGCGGCGACGGGAACGGAGATGTCATGCTTGATCGAGCCGCCTTCGGGCTTCTGCGCCGCCGACATCTCGTCGCGCAGCTTCCAGAAGCCAGAGCGCTGCGTCAGGTTCGCCGCGATCACGGCGTCGTCGACGATCTCCTCCTCCATCGCGCGGGTGAGGATCGATTCCAGCGTGGCGCGCGCATCGTCGCGCGGCGAGGACAGTTCCATCAGCACGTACCAGGGATGCTTCTCTTGCAGAGGATCGCGCACGTCGATGCCGTGGCGGATCGAGAAGTCGACCGCCATTTCCGCCAGGAGTTCAAAACTCGTCAGCGCGGTCGATGCCTCGCCCTGCGCGATCGTCAGGAGTTTCAGCGCCTCTGCCGGTGACTTCAGCCCGACGAACGCGGTCTCGATCGCACGCGGCTTCGGAAACAGCTTTAGGGTCGCCGCGGTGATGATGCCGAGCGTGCCTTCGGCGCCGATGAAGAGGTTATGCAGGTTGTAGCCGGTGTTGTCCTTCTTCAGCTTCGACAGCGCGTTGAGAACGCGCCCGTCGGCGAGCACGACCTCGAGCCCCAGCGCCATCTCGCGCGCGACGCCATAGGCGAGCGCTGCTGTGCCGCCGGCATTGGTCGAGAGATTGCCGCCGATGGTGCAGCTTCCCTCCGCGCCCAATGACAGCGGGAACAGTCGGTCGACCTCGGCTGCCTTCTGCTGCGCGATTTGCAGCACCACGCCGGCCTCGCAGGTCATGGTGTTGGAGGCGGTATCGACCTCGCGGATCTTGTCCAGCCGGCGCAGCGACACCACCACCTCGCCATTGTGCGGCGTCTGGCCGCCGACGAGGCCGGTGTTGCCGCCCTGCGGCACCAGCGCGATTTTGTATTCGGAGGCGAGCTTGCAGATCGCGGAGACTTCCGCAGTCGTTGCGGGCCGCAGCACCAGCGGCGAGCGGCCATGGAACAGGTTGCGCTCCTCGGTGACGTAAGGCTCGATGTCGGCCGGATCGGTCACCGCATATTTGGCGCCGACGATGGCGCGGAATTTCTCGATCAACTCGGGCGGCAGCGGCGGCATGGCAGTTCTCGTCACGTTCATCTCTTTCTTCTTCCCGCTCCTTACCGCCCGACCGCTGCGCGCCGCAGCCGGTCGTTGATCGCTTCGCCGAGCTCTTCCTCAGGCACCGCCATCACCGCGATGGCGCGCGGGCTCTTCGCATCGAGCGCGCGAAGATAGCCGAACAAATTGGCGGCGGCTTCATCGAGATCGCCGCTCGCCGACAAATTCATGACGCTTGCTGCCTGTTCGACGCCGGGCAGCACGGCCGGTCCGAAGGCGAGCAGCGCCTCGCCGGGTGCGACATCATGCGCATTGAGCCGCACGGTGGCGCGCGGGGCGTAATGCGAGGCGAGCATGCCGGGCGCGAGCGGCTGGCTGTCGTCGCTCTCGACATCTTGCGGCGGCCGCGCCAGTGGCGCGCCGAGCACGGCCTCGATCTTCTCGCGTGACAGTCCGCCGGGGCGAAGCAGCATCGGCGCCTCGAAGCAGCCGAGAATCGTCGATTCGACGCCGACCTCGACCGGCCCGCCGTCGACGATCAGGTCGATCCGCCCCGCAAGATCGCTTTCCACATGCGCCGCCAGCGTCGGGGAGACGTGGCCGGAGATGTTCGCCGACGGCGCCACCACCGCCCCGTCGAAGGCACGCAGGATCGCCTGCGCGACCGGATGGGCGGGGACGCGAATCGCGACCGTATCGAGCCCGGCGGTCGCAAGCTCAGCGACCGGGCAGTTATCCGTCTTCGGCACCACCAGCGTCAGCGGCCCCGGCCAGAAGGCTTCCGCGAGCCTCATGGCCCGCGAATCGAATCGTCCGATGCGCCTCGCCGCGGCGAGGTCGGCGACATGAGCGATCAGCGGATTGAAGGCGGGGCGGCCCTTGGCAGCGTAGAGATGGGCGATCGCGGTCGCGTTGGCGGCATCCGCACCCAACCCGTAGACCGTCTCGGTCGGGAACGCGACCAGAAGGCCCGCCGCAAGCGCCCGCGCGGCGGCATCGGTGGCGGCCGGTCCGGCCGGTAGAATCTCGGTAGTCAGGCCCGTTTTCACTGGGACAAAATTCCTCAAATCGGCCGCTTGCGGTGTGCCAAACCCGACGCTATAAGCCGCCTTCTTGTCGGAGTGTGGCTCAGCCCGGTAGAGCACTGCGTTCGGGACGCAGGGGTCGCAGGTTCGAATCCTGCCACTCCGACCAGAAATCATTAGAGTTTTTCTTCTGATTTCTGTCCTCGGTCAAGCTGACCACCGTTTCGGCCACCGAAACATACCGGCCCTTTTGGCCGATGGCGGCTGCCGCTCCCTGCAGATGGTCGGGATGATGGTGGCCATAGGTGTCCTGCAGGACCTCTGGGGACATGCCGAGGAACCCGGCGGCCTCCCAGATCGGGACGCCGCGCTGCATCAGCCAAGTCCTGCCGTGTGGCGCAACGTGTGCGGCGTGACCTTACCTGGCAGACCGGCAAGCCCCACAGCCGTTTTGAACCCCTTCTTCACCGATGCAACCGGCTTACCATTGAACTCGACGAAACAGGTGGCAACCAGCTTGCGATCCCTCCAGCGACGCAGGTGAGCGAGCAGCCGGGGCGGTATGGGCGCCGGCGTCTGGCGCTTTTTGGTGGCCCGCTTGCCGATCTGCTTGCGGTAAAAGATGCCGCGCTCAAGGTCGACGTAAGATCGGCCGGGCTCGGAGTAGGGCGACGCTGAGGCAATCGCCCCTGCCCGCGTGCCAGTGTAAAGGCCGATCAAAACAAACCGGGCGATATGTCTCAGAGGCCGGCGGTTCGTGGCGACCGGATCACCTTTTGAGGTCCCTGAATGGATCGTCTGCTTCTCCCGATGGCGCCAACAATGCCAAATCAGCGCGGCTGCTTCGTTTCGCGTGAGCCATCGGTCGCGGGCCTCGCCCTTGGGCGGAAGCGAGACCCGTACCATGCCTCGATGGAAGCCTTCTCTTGCATGATGGTTGATCGCGGCGCGAAGCGTTTCAAGGTCACGACGGGCACCTCCGCGGTTGCCGCGATGTTTGACGAAGGCCGCGCAGGTCTGAGCGTTGACCCGCGACAATTTCTTGCCGCCCCAAAACTCGTTGAGCCGCTCGATTCGGGCCTCGATCTCGAACTGCTCGCCCGGCTCGCCAATATCGGTCAAATAGATCGACAGTACGTCAGCGCAGTCGATATCCTCGATATCCTGCCGCCGGCGTTCGGGTTGATACTTTCGAGCGATGTAGTCTGCTAGAGCTTGCTCTGCTTCTGCAGGCGGCTTTGTTTGAGACGGACCCGCAACGCATCCCGTGCCGATATGGCGGTTGCCATCTTTGATAATCCAGACGGCTTGGTGAACGAGCTTTCCGTCGGTGTATCGCGCTTTTCGCTTGTACAGCCGGGCTCCTTTGCTTGGACGCGGCATAACTCCCTCATTCGTGCAATCGCTTCGAGGGTAGTATAATCTTTGTTCGCAATTCGTTCTACGACAAGGCGCCCTTTTTTGGCTTCACTTCGTAAGCCGGACGCAGTCATTGACCCGTCAGGAAAGGCAATTTTTGCCGCAGTCGCTAATCGCAGCGGAACAGATTGATCCGCGAACGCGAGCTTGTTCGTCACTTCTGACAAGACTGAATTTACAGTTGTCGTAGGCATCACTTAGAACTCGTAGGCACCTTCAATGCCTGGCAAACCGATCGAGCCCGACGAAAAGAATGAACAGAGGAAAAGTGTATAGGAGATCTCCGCCTAGCCGATTCCATGAATGAAAGCCGAGGCGGTCTAAGACCACGCCGAACATCGTTCGCGCCATGAAAACCGTTTTCGTTACGAGTTGAAGGTCTAAAAACAGGAAATCGAAAAATTGGATAGAATGTCGCGAGCATAGGCATATCGGTTGCTTGGTCCGATCGAGAAGCCGCGAACCCCGACTGTTGGCCCGCACGGAACAGACAGGTGAGCTTCACTGTGCTCGAAACCTGCAACCAGACCGCTGCGAGCGGGAGGATAATCAGTATTGCTATTTTTGCTGCATTTTCGTCTCAGTTTGCTTGCCTTTGTTGCGTTCTGGAGAGATCGCTCCGGGTGCTAAAGCGGTGCGGTCCGCGTCGGCCACGGCGCGCACGTGAGCCATGCCCTCCTGTAAGGCTGCCTCGACCCGCCTCGTAGCGGTCTTTGCTGGCGGATCACGCGCCACAATACGCTCGCTGCGCTCGCCGACCTTTGCCTGCAATGGCTCATTCGCGATCTTCTTCCCCTGCCGCCAAGCGGCGGCATTCCTCGCGAAGCAACAAGATCGCTCAACCCGCCATCCTCCGCTGACGCTGCGGGCCAAGGCTGCAGGCCAGTCGTTGCGGCGCTCAAAGATCGCCATCAAGGCCGCGATGGTTGCGGGCTTGGAAACAGCAACAGGAGATCACCATGGCTCAGATTGGCACCTTCACCCGCGCCGAAGACGGCTCGTACACTGGCACCATCAAGACGCTCTCGCTCAACATCAAGGCGCGCTTCCTTGCGGCCGAACTTTCCGAGAACGAGAAGGCTCCAAACCTGCGCGTAATGGCTGGCAATGTCGAGATTGGCGCCGCGTGGCAGCGGACTTCCAAGGACAACACCGTGTATCACTCGGTCAAGCTCGACGACCCGTCCTTCCCGGCGCCGATCTACGCCAACCTCGTGGCGGTCGATGAAGGTTACGCGCTCGTCTGGTCGCGCTGACTCCTTGCGGCGCCTCGCTTCCCGCGAGGCGCCGCGGCTCTTCGCTCATGAGAGCGGCGAGCACCGTTCTGCTCTCAGGCTATCACCGCAAATGTCAGCGTGAGCCGGCGCGCGTCGTGTGAATGCCGGCGGCAAGGAGGAGGACCACCGCCATCGGATCGAGGACGGCGACTAGCGCCAGAGTGAGCAGACGGACCGGCCGCTCGAGGTCGGTAGCCGGCGCACCGGTCAGCTCAGCGAGATATCGCAGCGGGCCGACGTCCGCCTCGGCCCGCCGGCGCTGGGCGTCAATTTTAGCTTTCTCTATCTGTAGGCTGGCGAGGGCTTGTGCCTGCTGCTGGCGCTCCGCGACGATGTCGGCACGATCGCGGCGCTTCTGGTCAGCGATCGTCATGGCGCCAACGGGTCGGCCAAGCCGTGTCGATTGATCGATGGCGGCGTCGATCTGGGCGGTACGCCGATCGAGGTCGGCGACGGTTTGACCCTGAATAGCCAGACGAGAATCGATATCGGCGGTTCTGTCTGCAAGTGCCAGATCGATGGCCATCATATGTTCGAGGTGGGCGCGCGTGAGGAAACCGAACACCCCGATCGCGTTCAGCCCCATCAACACACCTATCATCGCGACGAGAACCAGGCGCAGAAGCGGCGGCGCCGAGTTCCAATGCTCGGTCAGCCACGCCGCCGCGACGAGCTTCCCGGCTTCCAGCGCGGCGCCCATTGTGATGACGGGCCAGAACGCGCCGGCAAAGATTGCGGTGAGGCCATCGATCGAAAAGGCCGCCGATACGCAAGCAAGCGCCAGCGCCACGATGAATGCGGCGAGCTTGACCGGCATCATAGAACGCCGCGTGATCACAGTCTCAGGCATGAGCGTGACGCTGACTGCCTCTGCAACCGTCGGCGTAACATCGGTAACGGTCGATGTAACAGACGTAGTTGCGATGATCGCTTCGGCTTTCCGACGAATCAAACCGGCTTTCTCCCACGCCTTCAACCGGCGTCCGGCCCGCATCCTGTTCCAGCCCCATCGGCGCCCGAGCTCCGCCGCACTGGCAGTCACGACTCCCTCCGGCTGGGAGCGCAGCCAAGCCAAGGCCTCCATTTTATCGAATGGACGGGTCGGAATGGTTTCGGTCATGATGAGAAGTTGCTCCTCGCGTAACGGCCGGCACGACCGCATGGACGTCCTCGGCTGGCCGGTCCGGCGATGAGGCTGAGCGGTAGCGGCCGCGGGATCGAACGCTATTGCGACCGAGACCACGACGGCTCGTCAGAACTGCCGCTGGTGCCCAACTCTCGGTATCGTTCATGAACGATCCTGAGCGGACCAGTACGAACGGGCGACGGCGGCGATGCACCAGCGCTGAGTACCTTGTCCTCACGGCTCCGGGCTGCTTCCGACGTCCAACATAGGTGCCACGTGGGACGCTGCAGCTGAATGGCCAAATTGCGCGCCATAGCACGCCGCAGCCTTCCGATAGAGTGCTGCGGCGTATGGTGATGACGCGGCTCCATCACGTCGGCTGCGCGATCTCCATTATGATCGCCGTCATCCCGTCTGGCGGCCGCACCAGATCCCGCAACGTGCTGAGCGCGGGCACCCGGTTCACAGCGCCGTCGGCGAGTATCACCATCGTGAGTTGCGGCGTTTTACGAATGGTCAGACCGAACTGGATCCGCCGGCGGAAGAGCTGACTGGTAGCGATGCTATGCGGCGGCAAACAGCTGCCATCCGCAACGCCAGGCATTTCCGTCTCCTACACCATCGCCCGGTTTTGCTCTTCGGTGAAGCGCCTACGGTTTGACAGCCCGTCCGTTCCTTGCGGTGCCAAGTGATACTTACAGCGCGCGCAATTAGCAGCGCTGCTTAATTGCGCCCGGGCACTACGATGAAGCAGGGAACGCCAGTCCATTTCGTTGCCGCATTGTTCCATCCGATCGCGCCAAATGCGCAGCGAGTGCGGTGAGAGACCAGCGTTGCGCCATGCTCGGCATGTCCCATTCCACTGATGTTCATCGCTTCGACATGTATGCCTCAGAACGCCTGAAGAGCAATCGGACCGCTGTCCGTGTGCACGCCGTAGCGATTGTGCGGAGGCCTCCTTAGGAGAACCAGAGAACCCGAAATGGAACGAGAACACATCATCGAAGGGACGTGCGGGATTCGGACGGTTACGACAGCGACGCCGGCGAGGGAGTGAGGCAAGAGGCAAGGTAAGCGTCCGAAGCTTGCACTTAATCAGGCATTGACATGATCTTCGCGGACCCACGCCCACGGCAGCAATTCGTCG
>NZ_JBBIAM010000190.1:0-11704 GCF_054185185.1 Bradyrhizobium sp. UFLA05-153 | reverse complement strand
TGAAATCATAGGCCGCCTGCGCAATACCCATATAGGTCGGCGACAACGTAAGGAACATGTGCGGCCAGCGCATTGCCGCCTGGAAATAGACGCCGCGCGGCATCAGCGCGGCATCTTCCGGCACGAACACGTCCCTGAACAGGAGCGTGCGCGAGACCGTCCCTCGCATCCCGAGCGGATCCCAATCCCCGACCACAGACACGCCTTCCGCCTTGGCGGGAATGGCGAGGTAGAGCGTGTTGCGGCGTGAGGCCTTTTCGCCTTCCTCGACTTCGGTGCAGAGCACGCCGTAGTAGTCGGCATGGCCCGAGAGTGAAGCAAAGATCTTCTTGCCGTTAATGATCCAACCGCCGCCAACGGGCTTCGCCTCGGTGCCGAAAGCAACGCCGCCTGCGGCCGCCGCGCCGCCTTCCGAGAAAGGCTGCGAATAGATCGCACCATCCTCGACGATGCGCTTGTAGTGGACTGCGCGACGACGCTCGTGCTCCGCACGCATTGCGTCATCCATGTCGAGGTCGTCCGCCAACGGCCCCGACCACAGGGTCGAACAGACATGCATGTTCCAGGTCAGCGCAGTCGCACCGCAATAGCGGCCGATCTCAGCCGCAGCCAGCGCATAGGTCTGGTAGCCGGCCCCCAGTCCACCATGTTTCTTCGGGACGGCGATGCCGAGCAGGCCGACGCGGTGCAGATCGCGGTAGTTCTCGGTCGGGAACACCGCGTCGCGATCGTAGGCCGCGGCGCGGCCGGCGAACACGCTCTGGCCGATCTCCCGCGCCCGGGCGATGATGGCCGTCTGCTCGGCGTTCAGGCGGAATGCAACGGGATCGAAGATCGGCGCGTCGAGCGCGACCTTGTTGGCTGTGCTGTTCTTGCTGACTTGCATGGTCATTGTCCGGTCACCTGTGTTTTGGCCACGCTTGATATGAGAAAATCATCGATTGCCGCGTTGAAGGCATCAGGACGTTCGAGATTGGCAAGATGGCCGATGCCCGCGAGCTCCACGTAGCGAGCTGAACGGACGTAGCCCGCCATTTTCGCCATCATCGGCGCAGGCGCATTGTTGTCCCTGGATCCGGACAGGAGCAGCGTCGGAACGGCGATGTCCTTGAGGGCGCTCCGCCGGTCGAACCCGATCAGGGCGAGCATCATCGCGCGATAGCTCGCCTCCGGCACGCTGGCCATGCAGTCACGCGCGACATCCATGCCCTTCGCGTCCGGATCCTCGCCAACCAGCTCCTTGACGAGCGAGGGCGCGAGCGAACTCATGGTCTCGCCGCGATCGAGGGGCCCGAGCCGCGCCGCAATGAACGATTTCTGCCAGTCACCGTCGGCCTTGCCGAAGGCTGGGCTGGTCTGCGCCAATACCACCGCGCGTGCGGCTTGAGGATGTTGCGTCAGCCATTGCTGCACGATCATCCCGCCGATCGAATGGCCAACCAGGACGGGTCCGTTGGCTTCGATCTGTTGCAGGAACTCCTGCAAGGC
Organism: Bradyrhizobium sp. UFLA05-153; assembly: GCF_054185185.1. NCBI lineage: Bacteria > Pseudomonadati > Pseudomonadota > Alphaproteobacteria > Hyphomicrobiales > Nitrobacteraceae > Bradyrhizobium > Bradyrhizobium sp. UFLA05-153. The sequence continues at coordinate 10,216 of NZ_JBBIAM010000190.1, read as the reverse complement.
CTCCGCCAATGCGGGAATGCTCACGTCAGGGAGCGGTTTCGACCCGCCATAACCAGGCATGTCCCATGCAATTGCGCGAAAACGCCTGCCGAATGTCGCGAGCTGGTGGCGCCAGGCGCGCGCTGCGCCGCCAATGCCATGCAGAAAGACCAAAGGCACCGCATCCGGATCGCCTGCGGCCTCATAGGCGAAGCGTCCATCCCTGGTTATCGTCGGCGTCGGTTGCTGCACGCGGCTCCCCTTGCTCGGCCCGCCGATGCTAACAGGCCTGTCGGGGATGGGAAGAGATAACTTTATACTTAAAGCAATTTCCGGACCGGCACCTCACGAGGGCTGAAATGGGGCCTTCCATTGCAATAATTTGAAGCTTAAAATATATTCGCAACGCTCGATCCACCGGTGCCTTCAGGGAGGCTGCGCATGTCCGGACTGCCGCGTTCTTCGCATGCGCTCGTGACGGGCGGTGGCCGCGGCATCGGTCGCGCTACCGCAGCAGCTTTGACAGAAGCCGGCGCCACGGTCACCGTACTCGGCCGCAACGCTGCGACTCTGGAGGAGGCCGTCAATGCGGGGGCCGCGCATTATGCTGTTGTCGCCGATGTTTCGGATGAGGCGGCGCTGAGGGCTGCGATCGCGAAGACGGCCGAGCGACAGCCCATCGACATCTTGATCGCGAACGCCGGGAGCGCCGAATCCGCGCCGTTCGCAAAATCCGACGCCGCGCTCTTTGCCCGGATGATGGATGTCAATTTCATGGGCGTGGTGCACGCCGTCCAGGCCGTGTTGCCCGCGATGAAGGACCGCTCCTATGGCCGCGTCATCGCGATCGCATCGACAGCGGGCTTGAAAGGCTACGCTTACGTCAGCGCTTATGCGGCCGCCAAGCACGCCGTGGTCGGGCTCGTGCGTTCGCTGGCGCTGGAAATGGCAAACAGCAATATCACCGTGAACGCCGTCTGCCCGGGCTTTACGGATACGGACCTCGTTGCCGATAGCATCGAGAGCATCATGAAGAAGACAGGGCGGAGCCGCGAGCAGGCGATCGCCGATCTCGCGCGGCACAACCCGCAGGGTCGGCTCGTCACGCCACAGGAGGTGGCGGACGCCGTGCTCTGGCTTTGCGGTGAAGGTGCCGGCGCAATCACGGGGCAGGCGATCGCAGTGGCCGGTGGCGAAATATAGACCGCAGGGTAGCGCAACGAGAACGACAGAGAGTCCTCATGAGCAGACCAGCCAATCCTGTTACCGTGCCGCTGGCGGATTATTCCCCTCAGCATTTCCTGCTTGCAGTGGTTGACCATGTGGCTACGGTCACGCTGAATCGCCCGGAACGAAAAAACCCCCTGACGTTCGAGAGCTATCGCGAGCTCACCGACTTCTTCCGCGCCTGCGCGTTCGACGACGAGGTGAAGGCCATCGTCGTCACGGGCGCCGGCGGCAATTTTTCCTCGGGCGGCGACGTGTTCGAGATCATCGGCCCCCTCGTCAAGATGGACACCAAGGGGCTCACCGCCTTTACGCGGATGACCGGCGACCTCGTCAAGGCGATGCGGGCCTGCCCACAGCCCATCGTCGCCGCGGTTGAAGGCATCTGTGCCGGCGCCGGCGCGATCGTCGCCATGGCATCGGACATGCGGCTGGCGGCAAGTGGTGCGAAGGTCGCGTTTCTGTTCAACAAGGTCGGGCTCGCCGGGTGCGATATGGGGGCCTGCGCCATCCTGCCGCGGATCATCGGTCAGTCGCGCGCCTCTGAGCTGCTCTACACGGGTCGCTTCATGACGGCGGAGGAGGGCGAGCGCTGGGGTTTCTTCAGCCGTATCGTCACAACCGACCAGGTTTTGCCGCAGGCGCAACTGCTGGCGAAACAAATCGCGGAAGGCCCGAGCTTCGCCAACACCATGACCAAGCGGATGCTGGCGATGGAATGGGCGATGTCGGTGGAAGAGGCGATCGAGGCGGAAGCCGTGGCGCAGGCGCTCTGCATGACGACGGCCGATTTCGAGCGCGCTTTCGAAGCCTTCGCCAACAAGGTCAAGCCGGTCTTCAGGGGGGATTAGCCGCTCCGCAGCAGAATATGCGAAGGCAGGAATTTCGAGGAGTTGTTAATTAAGGCTAAGCCCAAGAGCCGGGCGACGCGGTGGGTGAGGGCGATAAAGCCGCTTGCGGCGGAGTGACCGCCCATGCGACGTTAACCCCGTTGCCTGGCGTGTATCGAGTGGAGTTTGGGCGATGAAGGCGATAATCGTCGGTGGCGGTATCGGAGGTCTCACCACGGCGTTGATGCTGCGCGCGCGCGGCATTGCTTGCGAGATTTTTGAACAAGCCGATACCATTCGCGAGCTCGGCGTCGGCATCAACACCCTGCCGCATGCCATGCGCGAGCTTGCCGGGCTCGGTCTCTTGCCGAAGCTCGACGAGGTCTCGATCCGCACCGACCAGCTCTATTATCTCAATCGTCACGGTCAGGAAGTCTGGCGCGAAGCGCGCGGCATCGACGCGGGTCATGACGTGCCGCAATTCTCGATTCATCGCGGTCGTCTGCAGGGCGTCATCCACCGCGCGGTCGAGGAGCGGCTCGGGCCCGCGATCATTCACACCGGTTGTCGCCTGGGCGCCTTCACCCAGGACGAAGGCGGCGTCACCGCCTATTTCTTTGATCGCTCCGGCGGACACGTCCACACGGCGCGTGGTGACATCCTGATCGGTGCTGACGGCATCCATTCCCGTGTACGTGAGACGCTGTTTCCGAACGAGGGGCCGCCCTGCTGGAACGGCTTGATGCTGTGGCGCGGCGCGCGCGATTGGCCGGTGTTCCTCACCGGCAAGTCGATGATCGTCGCCGGTGGCCTCAACGCCAAGGTCGTGGTCTATCCGATCGCTGAGGGCTCGAGCCCCGCGAGCCGCCTCACGAACTGGGCGGTGCTGGTGAAGATCGGCGAGGGTAACGCGCCGCCGCCGCGCAAGGAGGACTGGTCGCGGCCGGGCCGGCGTGAAGAATTGATGCCGCACGTCGCGCGCTTCTCGGTGCCCTATATCGACGTCAAAAGCTTGATCTCGGCAACGCCCGAGTTCTACGAATATCCCACCTGTGACCGTGATCCCTTGCCCTATTGGTCGTCGGGGCGGGTTACGCTGCTGGGCGATGCTGCGCATCCGATGTATCCGGTCGGCTCGAACGGCGCGTCTCAGGCCATTCTCGATGCGCGCTGCCTTGCAGATCTGCTCGCGCGTTCCGAGCACCCGCGCCAGGCGCTGGTCGAGTATGAGAAGAAGCGTCTGCCGATGACGGCTGAGATTGTCCGCTCCAATCGTCGTGGCGGTCCCGAAGGGGTGATCGACGCTGTCGAGCAGCTCGCGCCCGATGGTTTCGACAATGTCGAGAAAGTCCTGAGCTACTCGCAGCGTGAGGCGATCGTGCGCGGCTATGCGACGAAGGCCGGCTTCGCCGCGGTGCCGGGCTTGGCCGCCGTCAGGGCGTGATACGCCGCCCTCCGTCTAGGACGGCGGCGGGGGCAGGAAGTGGATGTTGAACTCCGCGGCCATTGCGACGACGTCCTCCGGCTTCTGCTCCTTCATGTTGTGAAGGCCCCAGAACAGGTCATAGAGCTTGCGGCTCGGTGAGACCCAGAACAGCACCTTCGCCGTCTGCTCCGACTTGTTGAAGATGCCGTGGGGGACGCCCATGCCGAGGCGGATCAAGTCACCCGGCGTTGCCTGCGCTTCGGTGTTGCCGAGCACGAAGTCGAGCTTTCCCTCCAGCATATAGAGATACTCGTCCTGGTCCGGATGGATGTGCGGCGGCACGAAGGTGCCGGGCGGCAGCGTCGCATGCCAGGAGAAGCTGTGCTCGGCATAGCTCTTAGGCACATAGGTCTGGCCGAGAATGTTCCAGGAAATGCCCTGGATACCCTCATTGGCCCTCGTGATGCCGGTGATCTCGCTCTTCACTTGAATTCCTCCCTTTACTCCAGGCTCAACGCGGCATTCAGTTCGCCGGCTTGCAGTCTTTTGCGTAACGGTCACCGTAGTTCTCGAAGACCTTTTGAACGATCTCGGTCTGGAATTTTCCGTCAGGGCGCTTGGCGACCTTGGTCAGATAGAAATCCTGGATCGGATAGCCGTTGGTGTTGAATTTGAACGAGCCGCGCAGCGAGGTGAAGTCGGCCTTCTTCAGGGCTGCGCCTACGGCGTCCTTGTTGGCGAGGTCGCCTTTCACGCCCCTGACCGCGCTGTCGATCAACATCGCGGCGTCATAGGCCTGGAAAGCATAGGTGCCGGGCACGCTGTTGTAGGCGGCTTCATAGGCCGCGACGAACTTCTTGTTTTGCGAGTTGTCGAGGTTGGGCGCCCAGTTCGCGCCGCCGAACATGCCCACGGCCGCGTCCTGCTGCGCCGGCAAGGTCGATTCGTCGACCGTGAAGGCCGACAGCACCGGGATCGTATCGGCAAGCCCCGCCTGCCGGTACTGCTTGACGAGGTTGACGCCAAGGCCACCCGGCATGAACGTGAAGAGCGCGTCAGGCTTGAGCGAGGCGATCTTCGAAAGCTCCGGCTGGAAGTCCAGCGTGTTGAGCGGCATATAGGATTCCTCGACGATCTCGCCCTTGTAGTCGAGCTTGAAACCGGCCGTCGAATCCTTGCCCGCCTGATAGTTCGGCACCATCACATACATGCGCTTGTAGCCGCGATCCTGGGCCACCTTGCCGAGGATCTCGTGCACCTGGTCGTTCTGGTAGGAGGTCACGTAGAAGAACGGGCTACAGTCCTTGCCAGCGAAGGTCGACGGGCCTGCGTTGGGGCTGATCAGGAACGTCTTGGACTCCGTGACGGGGCGATGGATCGCCTGCAGGATGTTTGAGAAGATCGGCCCGACCACGAAATCGACCTTGTCGCGCTCGAGCAGGCCCTTGACCTTGGTCACCGCCGCATCCGGCTTCAACTCGTCATCGACCACCACGACCTCGACATCGCGGCCGCCCATCTTGCCGCCGAGATCCTTGACCGCCAGCGCAAAGCCGTCGCGAACCTGCTGGCCGAGCGCGGCGGCGGGGCCTGACAAGGTCACGATCACGCCGAGCTTGATCTTCTCCCGCGCAAATGCCGGATCCAGTGCGGCGCCGGCGAGCAGAGCCAATCCGGCCAACTTCAATTTCTTCTTCATGATCTCTCCCCCGATATGCTCGCGCTCACGCTACAGCCCTGTCGTTCGATCCAAGCTTATTCTGATGACGGCGTCCGCGGCAAGCAGAGCCGAAGCTTGCTGCATCTTGCGTTGCGCCATCCGCCCGCGCATCAGCCCTGCGCTATATGCAAGCGGCGCGCCAATTGCTTGAAGCCTAAAGAAATTCGGTCCGCACGGGTCGTTCGGCGCGTTTTGGGCTTGCGGTGGGGCGGAAATTACTTGAAGCTCAAAACGACCGTTGGCTCGCTTCCGCCGCCAGTGCTGTGACATAGTGACCGCACCACGATGCTCGATTCCGAGACCAAGGCTGTCGAACTTCCGGAAGACCATGCCGAAGAGCTTCGGCTGTGGCTGCGTCTGCTGACCTGCACGACCCTGATCGAGGGTGAGGTGCGCAGCCGCCTGCGGGAGCGGTTCGACGTCACATTGCCTCGCTTCGATCTGATGGCGCAACTCGACAAGGCGCCGGACGGCATGACCTTGTCCGACGTCTCCAAGCGCATGATGGTCTCCAACGGCAATGTCACGGGGCTCGTCGAACGTCTCGTGGAATCCGGGCACCTCGACCGCCGGACGTCCGACACCGATCGCCGCGTCCAGGTCATCCGGCTGACGAAGCTTGGCCGCGCCGAGTTTCGCAGGATGGCCGCGGAACACGAGACCTGGATTGCCGACGTCTTTGCCGATCTCACGCCAAAGGACGTGCGTGAATTGATGCGCCTCCTGGCCAAGACCAAGGCCTCGGCCCAGAAATCCGCCTCGCGCCGCAAAGCGTAGCCTGTTCCGCAGCGATCGCTCCCCCCTGCCGTCAGAAAAGCACGCGTTGTCCAAAATCTGCTATTGCGCCAAATTATTTTAAGCCTAAAATGATTTCCAGATAGTGCTGCCGGGTGCTCTCCAAGCTGAAAGGAGCGTGCGATGGCTAACGCCGCCAAGGTGCAACTTCCGGGCTCATATGCCGGCAGGGCTGGAACGGCTCACGCCGACACCTTTGCCTTGCAACATCTGCCGCCCCGCGATCTATGGCCCGAGTTCATCTTCACGCGGCCGGAGCTGCAATATCCGCCGCGATTGAACTGCGTCAGTTACTTCCTTGATCGCTGGGTCGAAGAGGGGCATGGCGATGCGCCATGCTCGATCAGTCCTTCCGTCAGCTACAGCTATCGCGAGCTGCAACGGCTCGTGAACTGCATTGCCAATGTGCTGGTTGGCAAGCTTGGCCTGGTGACCGGCGGACGTGTCCTGCTCCGCTCGGCGAACAATCCAATGATGGTCGCCACATATCTTGCGGTCATCAAGGCCGGCGGCATCGTGGTTGCGACCATGCCCTTGTTGCGTGCCAAGGAGCTTCTGTATCCAATTCAGAAAGCCGAGATCACGCTGGCGCTGTGCGACGGCAAGCTATCCGACGAAATGGAGAAGGCGAAAGCGGCAGCGCCGGGGTTGAAGCACGTCGTCTACTGGGGCACAGGCGCTGCGGACTCGCTGGAAGCGCTGACCGCAGACGCAAGCCCCGAGTTCGAGGCGGTCGACACGGCGTCCGACGATGTTTGCCTGATCGCCTTCACGTCGGGTACGACCGGCGACCCCAAGGGCACGATGCATTTCCATAGGGATATGCTGGCAGTCTGTGACGGCTATGCGCGCAACATCCTGCGGGCAAAGCAGGACGATCGTTTCATCGGATCGGCGCCGCTCGCCTTTACCTTTGGCTTCGGCGGCGTGTTGTTCCCGATGCATATCGGCGCGTCCTTCGTCGTTCTGGAGAAGACCACGCCGGACGATTTTCTTGCGGCCATCGAGCGCTACAGGACCACCGTCTGCTTCACGGCGCCGACTGCGTACCGCGCGATGCTCGGCAAGATCGCAGGCCGCGACATCTCGTCCTTGCGCAAATGCGTGTCCGCTGGTGAGACCTTGCCCAAGCCGACATTCGACGCCTGGCTGAACGCAACGGGCATCAAACTGATGGACGGCATCGGCTCGACCGAATTGCTGCACATCTTCATCAGCGCGACGGAAGAGGAGATTCGCCCTGGCGCCACCGGCAAGCCGGTGCCGGGCTACGAGGCGAAGATCGTCGATGATGACGGCAACGACGTGCCATCAGGCACGATGGGCCGCCTCGCGGTCCGCGGGCCGACCGGATGCCGCTACCTTGCCGACGAGCGGCAGCGCAAATATGTCCACAATGGCTGGAACATCACCGGCGACACCTATGTGATGGATGCCGACGGGTACTTTTGGTACCAGTCGCGCTCCGACGACATGATCGTTTCGGCCGGCTACAACATCGCCGGTACCGACGTCGAGGCTGCTCTTCTGACGCATCCGGCGGTCGCCGAATGCGGCGTCGTAGGGGCGCCCGATGAGGCGCGCGGCATGATCGTGAAGGCGTATGTGATCCTCGCCCCCGGCGTCGTGCCGGACACGCGGCTTGCGACCGATCTGCAGGAGCACGTCAAGCGCGAGATCGCGCCTTACAAGTATCCGCGCGCGATCGAGTTCGTGACGCAGTTGCCGAAGACCGAGACCGGCAAGTTGAAGCGCTTTGCCTTGCGGCAGATGGCGCTGGCGGCGGCTTCGTCGCCTGGCGTCGACACCAAATAAGAGAGGAATGGACGATTGTCTGCAACGACGCCGAAGAGCCCGCAGCTCGCAACGCTGCCGATCAGGGAAGATGCACCTCCGACCCGGATCCTGCAGCCCTCCGGATGGCCGATGCCGAAGGGCTATGCCAACGGCGTGGCCGCGGAAGGACGCATCGTCGTCACCGGCGGCGTGATCGGCTGGGACGCGGAAGAGCGCCTTGCGGATGGCTTTGTCGCGCAGGTTCGTCAGACGTTGAGCAACATCGCGGCGATTCTTGCGGAAGGTGGCGCGCGGCCCGAGCACCTCGTGCGTCTCACCTGGTATGTCGTTGATATGGACGAGTACCTGGCCAACCTGAAGGCGCTTGGCCAGATTTACCGGGAGATTCTTGGCGCGCACTATCCGGCAATGGCGCTGGTGCAGGTCGTCAGGCTGGTGGAGAAGGCGGCGCGCGTCGAAATCGAAGCCACCGCCGTGATCCCGCGCTGATGCACCGATCAGCTCGCCTTGGCGAGATCGTCGTCCTCCGGTGAGTTCAGATAGACGCCGGAGATCGTGTCGACCCAGCACAGATGGTCGTGCACTTTCTTCACGCCATCGATGTTCTCGGTCAGGACGATTGCCGCCCGGCGTGCGCTCTCGTCCGTGATGACGCCGCTCAAGTGTACGATGCCGTCGCTGACGATGACGTTCAGTCCGAACGGGCACCAGTCGTTCTTTTCCATCGCGTCAATGATGCGGCTGCGAATGTGATCGTCGTCCGCCGTGGGATCGGGCACCTGGTGGGCAAGGCTAGCGACAGCCTGGAGCAGGTTGGCGCGAGAGACGAGACCGACGACCTTGTCGCCGCGTACCACGGGCAGGCGCTTGATGTTGTTCTGCTCCAAGATGTCGACGATCTCGGCAAGTGCCGTATCCTCGGTGATGGTCACCGGTGACGTCGTCATCACTTCGGAAACCTTGCGGCCGTGTTCCTGAACGAAATCGCTGGCCGATTGGCCGGGGCCAAGGATGAATTTCAGCCAGCGGCCACGCTTGCGCTGGGTTCCGATCTCGCTGCGCCGGATGAAGTCGCCCTCCGACACGACGCCGACCAGCTTGCCGGTTTCGTCGACCACCGGAAGACCGCTGACATGGCGTTTCAGCATGATGTTCGCGGCTTCGACGATGGTGATGTCGGGCGTGACCGAGATGACCGACCGGGTCATGATCTGGTGGGCGCGCATGGCATAACTCCACATGTCCTGGCAGAATTCTTGGCCTGTTCTTGGCAAGAATCCTTGGCAAGAATTCGATGTCGCGAGCCTAGTGCAGGCGGAACTTGGCGGTTTGACGCAGGTCAATGGGTCAGGGGGCGCGGCCGCGCTTGATGCAGCTCAAGGTGCGCAAGGCCCATGGTCATATTCTGGAACCTGGAAGTCCCAGAGCGAGCCAGGAGGTCACCTTGAGCGAACTCGCCAAACTGCAAGATTTTGCGCCCGAGAAGCTGGTGTCGGATCCCGCCCGGCGGGTCGCGGAGGCAAACCAGCGCACGTTCGATCTCATGTTCAGCGCGCAACGGCTGTTCCTGGACGAGATTGTCTTCGTCGCCAACGAGCTCCTGGACCGCACGCAGACCGAGACGCATTTGTTCGCAGAGTTCATCTCAAAGCTCGCGGGCTCGCACTCTGTCAAGGACTGGAGAACGCTTAGCGCCGAATGCGGTCAGCATCAGATCGATTTCATCCGGCGCGACTGCGATCGGATTTTCAAGCACGGCGACAGAGTGATCGCGACCACCACGGGCCTCTTCAATGTTGCGTCTCGCGATTGAGCCCGAAGCCGGAAATACGGACGAAATGCGAGCCATGAGCGCCGGAAAGACCTCTCTACTCCAGCGGGCCGAGGAGCCCGCTCCAGTGGCCGATCTGATTGCCGACGTGCCAGCAGGCACTGAGGCCACAAGCCCCGAAAAAACGCCCGAAGCGGTGGCCGCTGGCCCAATCCCGTCGGCGGACTCCTATCCGGTTGACCGAGCCTTGCATGCGATGCTGGCGCGGCTGATCGGCGGCATCTCGCCCATCGCCCTGTCGCTCGCCTATCTCGATTGGGCCTCGCACCTTGTGGCCGCGCCGCAGCGACAGATGGAGATTGCGAAGGATGCTGTTCGAGATGCGGGCCTGCTGCTCCAGGCCGCAGCACATGCGCCAAAACCCGATCAGGACCCCTGGTCCGTGATCAAACCGCAGGCTCAGGACCGTCGCTTCGCCAGGCCCGAATGGGAAAGCCCGCCATTCAACCTGCTGGCTCAGGCGTTTCTGCTGAGCGAGCAGTGGTGGCACAAGGCGACGACCGGCGTTCGAGGTGTGGCACCCGCCAACGAGGCGGTCGTGGAGTTCTCCGTGCGCCAGGTTCTCGACATGCTGGCGCCGTCGAACTTCGTCGCGACCAATCCTGAAGTGC
>NZ_JBBIAM010000018.1:0-119933 GCF_054185185.1 Bradyrhizobium sp. UFLA05-153 | reverse complement strand
GGCGTGATGCTGTTCAAGGCGCTCCAGGTGGTGGCCTTCCTGTTCTTCCTCGCGCTTCTCGCGGTCTCCCCGGATTCCAAGGACGGCAAGATCGACTCCAAGGCCGAGTTCATGATCACGCTGGACTGGCCGGACAATCATCCTGATGATCTCGACCTCTTCGTGCAGGATCCCGCCGGCAACATCGCCTGGTACCGGCACCGCGAGGCCGGTTTCCTCACCCTCGACCGCGACGACCGCGGCGGGGCCAACGACTTCATCGTGGTCAACGGCAAGAAGATCGCATCCCCGATCCGCGAGGAGATCGTCACCGTGCGCGGCATCGTCGCCGGCGAATACACGGTCAACGTCTCGCATTTCCAGGCCACCACCGGCGAGCCCGTCTCGGCAAACATCAAGGTGCAGAAGCTCAATCCGATCGCGCAGGTGATCTTCGACAACAAGCTGACGCTCAACCATACCGGCGACGAGAAGACTGCAGTTCGATTTCGGCTCGATGCAGAGGGCAAGGTTGTCAACGTCGACCAGCGGCCGAAATCGCTGCTGGAGACGTTCCGCAGCAGTTGGCGCAACGGCGCGGATATCGATCCGAAGACCGGCGTGAGGATGCGCCGTGAGTAGCCTGCAACTGGTCATAGTCACGATTTCGGTCGCTTACGCCGTGATCGGCGCGCTGCTCCTGGTCGTCCTGGTCTATGGCCGCCTGCACTGGTCGCTGAAGGCCATGGCGGTCATTGTGACCAGCGTCTTCTATCTCGTCAGCTTCGGCGCGATGCGCGGGCTGCTCGGCTGGGCCAGCAACGACCGGCTGCCCGTGTCATTCAAGCTGTTGGCGGCGCGCATCGTCGAGCCGCATTCGCTGGAGGGTGACCCCGGCTCGATCTATCTGTGGGTCGAGGAGCTGGACGATGACCACCGGCCGAGCGGCATCCCGAGGGCGTTCCGCGTTCCCTATAATGACGCGCTGGCGGAAAAGACCCATGCTGCGGAGAACGAGATCGCGGCGGGACACCCGCAGGGCGGGCGCGCCGCAGATTTTGGCGGCGGTGACGGCACCATCATCGACATGGTCCGGGAATATGTGACGCCCAAGGCCGTGATCGAGACGGCCGGCGGCGATTCATCGACCGGTGAGTTCAATGCCCCACCGGCCGGCGCGCAAGGCGCCGTGTTCACTCCGCTGCCGCCGCCCAGAATGCCCCCCAAGGACGAGCAATAGATCCTGCCACCACCTGAGCGGCGCCGGCTGGTCAACAGCCGTGCGCTGTCGCATCTTGTTGACGTCGCTCAAATTGGCTTTATCGGCGTACGAATAGGATTTTAGGGTGGAGGACGCGTGCGACTGGCCGTCTTTTCGGATATCCATGGCAACCGGCAGGCCTTTGACGCGTGCCTGAAGGCGGCGCGCGAGCGCGGCGCCGAGCGCTTCATCCTGCTCGGCGATTTCGTCGGCTATGGCGCCGATCCGGAATGGGTGGTCGATACCGCAATGGAACTGGTGGCTCACGGCGCCGTCGCTGTACGCGGCAATCACGACCAGGCGGTCCAATCGTCGGCCGAGACCATGAACGCCGAGGCACAGATCGCGATCGAATGGACCCGCGGCCGGCTCGATGCAGCGCAGCGGCGCTTTCTCGCGGAGCTGCCGATGTCCATCGAGGATGACGGCCGCCTCTACGTGCATTCGGAAGCTTCGCACCCGACGCGCTGGACTTATGTCCGCTCGACGACGGACGCCGCAAAAAGCCTGATCGCGACGCCGTGCCACGTCACATTCTGCGGCCACATCCATCGTCCGGCGCTTTATTCGATGTCAGTGACCGCGAAGATGACGAGCTTCGTACCCAAGACCGACGTTCCCGTGCAGCTCCTGCGCGGCCGGCAATGGCTCGCTGTGATGGGCTCGGTCGGCCAGCCGCGCGACGGCGATCCCTCCGCCTGCTTTACGCTGTTCGAGACCGAGAGCTGTCAGATCATCTATTGCCGTGTACCCTATGACATCGAGGCGGCGGCGAGCCGGATCCGGGAGAACGGCCTGCCGCATTGGCTGGCCGACCGGCTGTCGCAGGGGCGCTGAGCGATGCCGAAATCCCTGGTCCAGGTCGGAGCTGAGATCGACGGCTTCATCGTCGGTGAATGCGTCCATGCCGGCGGCATGGCGACGCTGTGGACGGTCACTCATCCCGGCATCGACGCGCCGCTTCTGATGAAGGTCCCGCGGGTGTCCGAGGGCGAGGACCCCGCCGCCATCGTCTCCTTCGAGATGGAGCAGATGATCTTGCCGCGGCTCGCCGGCCCGCACGTGCCGCACTGCTTCGGCACCGGCGATTTCGCGCGCCAGGCCTATGTCGTGATCGAGCAGCTTCCCGGCACCACGCTCTATCCGCGGCTGCCAGACCTGCCGCTTCCTTACGAGGAGGCGCGCGTGCTGGTCGCGAAGATCGCGACAGCCCTTGCCGATCTGCACCGGCAGAACGTGATCCACCACGATATCAAGCCGAGCAGCATCATGTTCCGGGCAAGCGGCGAGGCGGTGCTGATCGACTTTGGGTTGTCGCACCACGACCATCTGCCGGATTTGTTGCAGGAGGAGTTCCGGCTGCCCTACGGCACTGCGCCCTATATGGCGCCGGAGCGGCTGTTGGGCGTGCGCGACGATCCACGCAGCGACCTGTTTTCGCTGGGCGTACTGCTCTATTTCTTCACCACGGGCGAGCGTCCGTTCGGCGAGGGCGAGACACTGCGCGCGATGCGACGCCGGCTGTGGCGCGATCCGCATCCGCCGTGCAAATTGCGTCCCGACTATCCCCCCTGGCTTCAGGAGATCGTGCTTCGGTGCCTGGAGATCGAGCCGGTCCGGCGCTATCCGACCGCCTCGCAGCTTGCCTTCGATCTCACCCATCCCGACAAGGTCAGGCTCACCGCGCGCTCGGAGCGGCTCAAGCGCGATCCGCTCTCGATCGCGTGGCGGCGGCGCTTCAATCACGAGGCGACGCAGCCGCGGCCGAAATCGGATGTTGCCGCGCAGATCGCTTCGAGCCCGATCCTTGCGGTCGCGCTCGACACCGCCGAGGGTGCGGCTGAATTGAACGAGGCGCTACGCGTCACCACCGAGCGGATCCTGGCTACGCTGCCTTCGGCGCGGCTCGCCTGCGTCAACGTACTGAAACTGAACCGTCTCGTGATCGACCGGACGCTCGACGAAGACGGATCCAACAAGCATATCGACCGGATGGTGGCGCTCAGGCATTGGGCGACGCCGCTCAAGCTCGACGAGAGCCGGCTCACGGTTCATGTGCTGGAGGCGATTGATCCGGCCGCCGCGATCCTGGAATTTGCCGAGATGAACCAGGTCGACCACGTCATCATCGGCGCACGGCAGAGCTCGTTCAGGCGCACGCTGCTGGGCAGCGTTTCATCGAAGGTTGCGTCGGAAGCAACCTGCACCGTCACCGTGGTGCGGCCGCCAAGGATGGCTGCGGATTCGGAGGAGGTGAGGGCAGACGAAGCCGCAGGCTAGCGTGCGGATCAGGCTGCGTGGACGCCGTGACCGTCGCGCTTGCGGCGGACGGGCAACCAGAAATCGGGCTCGGCGTCCCTCCGGTCAGGACCGACGCCGAAGAACTGGATGATCTCGCGGCAGGGCTCACAATTAAACAGATTGCCGGAGGTGGCTGCCTTCGACATCTCATTCAGGCAGTTGGGGCAAAGCGGTTTCATCAGGCTATTCCAAAAGGATTTCAGTGCGGACGCGGTGACTGGAACTTGTCCAGGTCCACAATCTCGGGCCCGGTGTCGTCGCTGGTCTCGCACGCGATACGCTCAAAACGATCGAAGAAATAATCGAGGTCCGGATGCGGGCGCCGCGGGATGCGGCACCTGCGCTTCGGCTGACGTTTCACGATCGCGACCTGCACGGGCGTTCAGCCCCGGTGGCGATCAAGATGGATGATGCGGGCGGAACGAGATGCGACCTTCACCGGTCGTGCGACATAGATGCAGCGCGCCGCAAGCGCTGCATTCAAGCCAAGCCACAACGCCACGCCAGTCCAGACCAGGGTCGTCGTCATGATGTGCTCCCGTCAAAAAGGGGGAGCGCTCTTGTGCATCGATTTGTGCGAACCGGGAAAGCTGGGATGATTACGGGGTGCGACACAATCTTTAAGTTTGTCGCGCTGCAACACCCGTAGAAACCCGCAATATATTTCGTGCGCGCCGGCTCAGATCGCTTCGCCGCGCGCGTTGGCGGCTGCGTTGCGGATCGCATCGATGTTGGTCTTGTAGGCCTCTTGCGTGCCGCCGCGGAACACCGCGGTGCCGGCGACGAAGGCGTTCGCGCCGGCTGCTGCAAGCGCGCCGGCGACATCGGGCCCGACGCCGCCATCGACCTCGATGTCGATCGGCCTGCCTGCGGTCATCGCGCGGATGTCGCGGATCTTGCCGAGCGCAGAGGGAATGAAGGTCTGTCCGCCGAAGCCGGGATTGACCGACATCACCAGCACGAGATCGATCAGGTCGACGACGTATTCGATCGCGCTGATCGGCGTGCCCGGATTGAGCGAGACGCCGGCCTTCTTGCCGAGCGCGCGGATCGCCTGGAGCGAGCGGTGCAGGTGGGGACCTGCCTCCGCATGCACGGTGATGTGGTCGCAGCCGGCCTTGGCGAACGCCTCCAGATAGGGATCGCAAGGCGAGATCATCAGATGCGCGTCGAAGATCTTCTTGGTGTGCGGACGCATCGCCTTGATGACGTCGGGGCCGTAGGAGATGTTCGGAACAAAATGCCCGTCCATGACGTCGAGATGCATCCAGTCGGCGCCCGCGGCGTCGACGGCGCGCACCTCTTCGCCGAGCCTGGAAAAATCCGACGCCAGGATCGACGGCGCGATCACCAGGGGGCGGAGTGCGAGGGCTTGGGTCATTGGCACAGTTTCCCGAAAAAGCCGTTGGCCGTGTGACGATGGGCCTCGCCTAACATGGGCGGTGCGGGGGAGCAATGCAGGGGCAGGCGCTTCCTGTGGGCGGAAAATTCTGCCGCAACCGGCACGAATTGCCGGTGTTCCCCGACGGCGCAAGGCGCGGGAAAGTCGGATTTGATTGAGGTTTTTGCGCTGGCACGACGCTTGCTGACCGGATTGGAGCATTGGCCGCGGCTTGCCGCATCGTCTGGAGTTGTCGAATGTTGTTCGCCCTTGGTGCCATATCGGGTGCGCTCGACGCGTTGCAGTCGCTGACGTCCTCCAAGACGTCCTCGACGCAGCAGACAGGTTTCACGCAAGGGGCGACAACCCGTTCTCGATCGACAGCGGCAGCAGCACGACAAGCGGCGCGAGCTCGTCGGTCAACTCCGGCAACTGTCCGCAGATATCGCCTGAGACGATGAGCGCGCTGATTGCGGCGCAAAGCCAGTCGTCGGCAAGCACGAGCAGCTCTTCCAGCGCGACCTCGTCGAGCTCCTCAACGAGCTCATCGTCGACGTCGATGAGCCCGCAGGATGCCCTGAAGGATCTGTTCTCGCAGATCGATGCCGATGGCGACGGCAAGATCACCAAATCGGAATTCGAAAACGCGCTGGGCGCGGGCGGCACCAATGTGGCGCAGGCCGACGGCGTCTTCTCCAAGCTCGACACCAATGGCGACGGCAGCGTCAGCCTCGACGAGATGTCGAAGGCGCTGCAGGGTGGGCATCACGGTCACCATCACGCGGAAAGCGCCGCCAGCTCCAGCGGTTCCGGGGACGCCAGCGGCAGCGGCTCGGACGGCAGCTCCGATCCGTTGACCGGGGCGACCTCGACGTCCGTGACCAACAGCGACGGCTCGACCACGACCACCGTCACCTATGCCGACGGCTCGAAGGTTTCGATGACGACGCCGGCTGCGTCGAGCTCATCGAGCTCGGGCTCCAACTCCAGCGGCTCGAACTCGGCGACATCGTCCTACAACTGGATCGAGCGGATGATCCAGCGCGAGGCGCAGCAATTGTCGGCCACTGCGGCCTCATCGCTGTCGGTGAGCGTGTAAGCGGGGCGCGCTGCTCTCGCCCAATCTCCGGTGTCATGCCCCGGCTTGACCGGGGCATCCAGTACGCCGCGGCATCTCCGTATTCGTCACCGTCTCTGGAATACTGGACCGCCCGGTCCCGTCTCCGCCAAGGCTTCGACGAGGCTTGCGAACTCGGCTCGCCGGAGCTTCAGCGAAGGCGGCAAGCCGGGCGGTGACCGGGTGGAGGGAGCGGCGGTCCAACTAAGAGCCGAACCGATCCTTCCACGATGCAAGCGCGCCGGCGAACGGCAACGCCGTGGCGCCGTACACGCCGCGCGCAATCGCGCGCGCCACGACATTGGCTGCGACCATGCCGACCTCGGTGAGGTCGACGATCGGATCGATCGCCTTCTCGCAGGTCGCAGCGGCAAACAGCACGTCGCCGTCGGTCGGCGCATGCACGGGATAGATCGCGCGGGCAAAGCCGGTCTGCCCGATCATGGCGAGGCGCTTGGCTTGCGCCTTGGTCAGCGTCGCGTCGGTGACGACGAGGCCGATCGTCGTGTTCTCGCGCGAACTCGCGGCCGGCCCGCCCTTGATCCGCATCTTGAGCATGTCATCCGTGAAGATGTCCGGCAGTCCGCGTCCGCCGAACTCGCCGCCCACCTCGAACGGCGCGGCCCAGAACCAGGGGCCGTCGCCCACGGTGACGCTGCCGACCGCGTTGACGGCGGCGATCGCCGCGACCTTGATGCCGTTGCTGGTCACGGCGGAAGCCGAGCCGAGCCCGCCCTTGAAATTCGCCGTCGTGGCGCCGAGGCCAGCGCCGACGCTGCCGAGCGCGAAGTCCACGCCGGCTGATGCTGCCGCGGCATAGCCGAGGTCGCGATAGGGCGGGAAGCGGCCCCAGGCCTTGTCGCCGCCATTGAGGAGATCGAACAGGATCGCGCCCGGCACGATCGGGATCAGCGCCTCGCGGACCCGGAATCCACGCCCTTGCTCGGCGAGCCAGGCCTGCACGCCGCCGCCGGTTTCGAGCCCGAAGGCGGAGCCGCCCGACAGCGCGATCGCATCGACGCGCTCGACCGTGTTGGCAAGATCGAGCAGCGCGTCCTCGCGCGTCCCGGGCCCGCCGCCGCGCACGTCGATCGCCGCCACGGCCGGCTGGTCGAAGACGATCGCCGTCGCACCCGAGGCGAGCTTTTCGTCGTGGGCGTGCCCGACGCGGACACCGGCGATGTCGGTGAGGAGGTTTTTCACGGCGGCACTCCCGGCGCTGCAAGCGGTCGTGCTTCAGCGATAGCGCAGGAGCAAGCCGCGCTCAACTGGCGAGCGCGGTGCGGAGCATCCTGGCGAGCTCGGACTTGCGGTAGGGTTTTGCGAGCAGCAGCACGCCGGAGTCGAGCCGGCCGTGATGGACGATGGCGTTCTCGGTATAGCCTGACGTGAACAGCGTCTTCAGCGCCGGGCGGCGCCTGGCCGCTTCGTCGGCGAGCTGGCGGCCGTTCATGGCGCCGGGCATGATCACGTCGGTGAAGAGCAGGTCGATGTCGGCATTGCCGTCGATCAGCGTCAAAGCTTCCGCCGCATTCGCCGCTTCCAGCGCGTTGTAGCCGAGGCTCCTGATCTGGGTCACGACATATTGGCGTACCAGCGCGTCGTCCTCGACGATCAGGATCTTTTCGTCGCCGCCCTCGATCGGGACGTTGCGCATCGCCTCGAGCGCGGTCTCCTGCACGCCGGTCGAACGCGGCAGATAGATCTTCACGCTCGTGCCGTGACCTTCCTCGCTGTAGATCTTGACGTGCCCGCCGGTCTGCTTGACGAAGCCGAACACCATGCTCAGCCCAAGTCCGGTACCCTTGCCGACCTCTTTCGTTGTGAAGAAGGGGTCGAACACCCGCTCGATCAGCTCGGCCGGAATGCCGGTCCCGGTATCGCTCACCGCGATCATCACGTAATTGCCGGCGATGATGTCGGGGTTCATGCTCGCATAGCCTTCGTCGAGGAAGACGTTGCGGGTCTCCAGGACCAGCGTGCCGCCGTCGGGCATGGCGTCGCGCGCGTTCAGAGCGAGGTTCAGGATCGCGGTGGTGAGCTGGCTCGGATCGACCAGCGCCGGCCAGGCGTCCTCGGTCAGTTGCGGCGTGATGGTGATCTGCTCGCCGAGCGTCGGATGCAGCAGCTTGGCGGCTTCCACGACCAGCGCGTTGGGGTCGACCTCGCGCGGCTGCAGCGGCTGCTTGCGGGCAAAGGCGAGGAGGTGCCTGGTCAATTGCGCGCCGCGTTCGGCCGCATCGTCGATCAGCCTGGTGATCGCTGCAAGATCGGGCCGGTCGGCGACGGCCTCGGACAGGATCCCGATCGTGCCCGTGATGACTGTGAGCACGTTGTTGAAATCATGCGCGACGCCGCCGGTGAGCTGGCCGACGGCGTCCATCTTCTGCGCCTGCCTGAACTGCGCTTCAGCCGCCTGCTTTTCGGTGAGGTCGCGTCCGATGAAGAAATGGCGCTTCACCGGCTCCGACCAGGTGCCCATCCAGTTCAGCGTGACGTCGTGCCCGTCCCTGTGGGGGTAGCGCGCCTCGAAGCTGCGCTTGGTCAGGCCGCGTCGCGCGGCGCGCATTTCCTCGCGCGTCCTCTCGAGATCATCGGGATGGATGAACTCCGTCGCGTTGTGTCCGATCATGTCCTCCGGCCTGAAGCCGAGGATATCCCTCACGCTCGGGCTGACCTGGACGAAATTGCCGTAGCCGTCGGTGACCAGGATCAGGTCCTGTGACGTCTCGAAGATGCGCTGACGCTCCTCGACCTCGCGATTGAGCGCGGCCTGCGTTCGCTTCCGCTCGGTGATGTCGCGGGCGATCTTGGAGGCGCCGATGATCTTGCCGTCTGACGACCACAGCGGGAACAGGCTGAGCACGACGTCGAGCGGCTGCCCGCTCTTGTTCACGCGCACGGTTTCGTGCTGCTCGATGACCTCGCCATTGCGGGTGCGGGCGAGGATCTCCTCCGTCTCCTCCCGACGACCTTCCGGCATGATGATGTCGATCGGCTGGCCGACGGCTTCCGCCGCGGAGAAGCCGAACAAGCGCTCGGCGGCGCGATTCCACGCGGTGATGGTGCCATCGAGCGCCTTGGTGATGATGGCATCGTTGGAGGATTCCACGACTGCGCTGAACAGCCGTTCGCGCTCGCCGAAGCGATCGCGCTCCGATGCCGATTGCCGTCGCAGCATGCCGAGCAGATCTATGGTCTGCGCCTGGAGGCGGACATTCTCTATCAACAGCACCGCGAGCACGAAGCTCGCGGCCAAAAGACCGTAGACGCGCCCGGCGTAAAAACCGAGATCGAAACGCGCGCCATTGAGGATTCCCGACAGGGCGATATCGAACAGCCAGGCGCACATGACGACCATGAGCCAGACGTCGATCACCGAATGCGGCCGCCGAAACCACAGCGTGACCAGGGCGGCGGCGCTCAGGGACCATACGAACGAGATCACACCGATCTGCGTGGGCGTAAAGTGGCCGTTGCGCAAGAGGTCCGGCAGCAGGTCGTGCTTGGCCGTGACGATCCAAACGAAGGCGATGACCGCCACGGCCGATCCCAATATGCTGCAGAGGATCGCGCGGCGCACCGTCCCCCTTATTTTGACGCCGCCGCCAGCGTCCTTCAGCCCTGCATAGGCGAGCACGAACAGCGGAAAGCCGCCGTGCCAGATCATGTAGAGCCAGGCGGTGGTCTGTGGACCCGCGCCCAGCAGTCCTGTCGGCGCAAATAGCTCGGGGAAGGTCAGGGCGTGGGCAATCGCTGCGGCCGCGGTGAAGAGGTAGCCGGTCGAGAGCATCAACAGCGCGCGGGTCCGCAAGACCGCAAATTGCGACAGCAGGAGCACGGCAGTGACGATGTCGCTGACGGCGAGCGCGGACTGGTAACTCGCGACGAAGGCCGGAATGCGCGCAAGCGGCACGCGGGCGAAGGGAACGGCAAGTGCGAACAGAATCGACGAGACGCCGACGATCGCCAATGCTGCAGTGCGATCGCTCCGAGCGGCCGGCAAGGTCGAAAGGAAGGCGCTTCGGTCGTTCGGTGCCAGCACGTTCACCTCTTGCGGACCGCCATTGACGCCTCCAGTAAGACACTCCCTGGGAAGCATCTTAGCCCGCTACCTCTCTGTGCGGTAGCAGGGTCTGGGCACGCGCTCTGATGGGAAGATACGCGACTCAACCGAGGGTTAGAGCTTACTTAATTTTTCTGAGAACGAGGAGCCGAGGCCGGGTAAGCCGGCCTTTACCGATCGGGGAAATAATACCTCTTCCGCTGTGGCGGGATCCCGTTCCGGAAGGCAGATTCCTGGAGCGATACCAATTTCATGATGCCGGGAGTTGTTCCCATGCCCCGTATCCTCGTGATCGACGACCAGAAGGAGGTCCGGGCGATGGTGTCCATCGTGCTCCGGGTCAATCGTTTCGAGGTCGTGGAGGCGGAGAGCGGTGCGGCCGGCCTGAAGGCATTTGGCGAATCGGCGTTCGATGCGGCGATCGTGGACATTTTCCTGGCCGACACCAGCGGCCTCGAGGTCATGACGGCGATCCGCGAGAGCTCGCCAAATTTTCCGATCGTCGCCGTCTCCGGCATGACCGCCCTCGACTTCATGGAGGAGGCGCCTGGCCTCGCCAACGTCGTCTGCCTGCAGAAGCCGTTCCGGCCCAACGATCTCCTCCAGGCGCTCAAGACGGCGCAATCGGGCAAGCTCAAGGCGGCGGTCTGACCGGCAGATGCGAAAACGCCCCGGCGAGCCGGGGCGTTTGTGATGATGGCCTCAAGGCCGAGGCATTGCGAACTCTCGTCAGGAACCCTTGGCGCCGAGTTCGGCGTAGTTGCCCTTGGCGTCCCACTTGTAGACGACATAGTCGATCTGCTTGATGTCGCCCTTGGCGTCATACTCGATCGGGCCGAGCACGGTGTCCCACTTGCCGGCCTTGATGGTCTCCATCACCTTCTTCGGATCGGTCGTGCCGGCCTTCTTGACCGCCTGCGTCCAGACCTGCAGCGCGGCGTAGGTGTAGAGCGTATAGCCTTCCGGATCGATGCCCTTGGCCTTGAAGGCTTCGACGATCTTCTTCGCGGACGGCTTGTTGCGCGGGTCGGGGCCGAAGGTGAACAGCGTGCCTTCGCCCGCCGGGCCGGTGATGGAGGCGTACTCCTTGTCGGCCAGCGCGTCGCCCGACATCAGCACCGTCTTCAGGCCCTGGTCGCGCATCTGGCGCAGGATGAGGCCGGCTTCCTGATGGTAGCCGCCGACATAGACGAGGTCGACGTTCTCCTTCTTCAGACGCGAGACGATCGCGTTGAAGTCCTTGTCACCCTTGTTGTAGGACTCGTAGAGCTTCTCGGTGATGCCAGCCTTGTTGAGCGCCTTCTTGGTCTCGTCGGCAAGACCCTTGCCGTAGGTGGTCTTGTCGTTGAGGATCGCGATGTTCTTGCCCTTGTAGTTCTTGGCAATGAACTGCGCGGCGATCAGGCCTTGCTGGTCGTCGCGGCCGCAGACACGCGCCACGTTCCACAGCTTGCGCTCGGTAAAGAGCGGGTTGGTCGAAGCCGGAGTGATCTGCAGGACGTTGCCGTCCGCATAGGCTTCAGAGGCCGGGATCGAGGACGACGAGCAGAAATGCCCGGCGACGAACGGGATCTTGGCGCCGGCGATCTTTTCCGCGACCGAGCGGGCCTGCTTCGGATCGCAGGCGTCGTCTTCGGCGTTGAGCGCGAGCTTCTTGCCGTTGACGCCGCCGGCGGCGTTGATGTCCGCCACCGCCAGGTCGGCGCCGTTTTTCATCTGCCGGCCGAATGCGGACTCGGTGCCAGTCATCGGGCCCGCAACTGCGATGGTGATATCCTGCGCGAACGCTGCCGTCGACAGCGCTACGGACGCGCCAAATGCCAGACCGATGAGCTTCAGTGATTTCATGAGATACCTCGCGGGTGGTCGTCTGTTGGGAGTTGCCGGGTTGGCCCGGTTCAAACCGGCGCCATTCTTGAATGAATTTACGGAGAAGTCACCGGCAAAATACGGGCATTAGCAAAGATATCTAGGCCATTCTCGCGCAGGGCGGGGCCGGTCAGGCGTGCCGGCCACCTTCCAGATAGGCGGCGCGGATTTCGGGGCGCTGCAGCAATTCGGCGCCGCTGCCCGCCAGCGTGATCAAGCCGTTGACCATGACGTAGCCGCGATGGGCGAGCTTCAGGGCATGGTTGGCGTTCTGCTCGACGATCAGCACGGTCAGGTCGTCCTGCCGGTTCAGGGTGCGGATCGCGTCGAAAATCTGCCGCGCGATGAGCGGGGCGAGCCCCAGCGAGGGTTCATCGAGCATGAGCAGGCGAGGGCGGCTCATCAAGGCGCGGCCGATCGCCAGCATCTGCTGCTCGCCGCCGGACAGGGTTCCGCCGCGCTGGGCGAAACGTTCCTTCAGGCGGGGAAACAGGGCGAACACGCGCTCGAGCGTGCTCTCCCGTTCCGCTGGCGTGCTGTCGGTGACGTCGGCCCCCATCTGGAGGTTCTCGGCGACGCTCATCCGCGGGAAGATGCGGCGGCCTTCCGGCGATTGCGCGATGCGCAAATGGGCGATCTCGTGGGTCGGGACGGCGGTGATGTCCTTGCCCTCGTAGAGGATCTGCCCGGCGCGGGCGCGCGGCTTGCCGAAGATCGTCATCATCAGCGTCGACTTGCCGGCGCCGTTGGCGCCGATCAGCGCGACGATCTCGCCGGAATTGATCTCGACGTCGACGCCCTTCAGCGCCTCGATCTTGCCGTAGGCCGCACGCAGGCCCCGGATCGCGAGCAGGGGGGATGCCGCCGTCACGACCCGCTCTCCATGACCGCCATCGCCTCTTCCTCGTCGGCGCCGAGGTAGGCGGCGATCACCTTGGGATCGTCGCGCACCTCGCGCGGCGTGCCTTGCGCGATCTTCACGCCGTGGTCCATCACCACGATGTGGTCGGAGATCTCCATCACGACCGACATGTCGTGCTCGATCAGGAGGATCGAGGTTCCCAGGTCGTTGCGGATCGAAAGCAGGAGCTCGCTCAAGGCGGCGCTCTCGCGCGCGTTGAGGCCGGCAGCCGGCTCGTCGAGGCACAATAGTGCAGGCTCCGTGCACATCGCGCGCGCGATCTCGAGGCGGCGCTGGTCGCCATAGGCGAGGTTGCCGGCCGCATCGTCGGCGCGATCCAACAGGCTAACCCGCTTCAGCCAATCGGTGGCGAGACCGATCGCATGCGCTTCCGCATTGCGGTAGTTCGGCGCGCCGACCAGGCCGAGAAAGGTGAGACCGGAGGCGCGCATCAACATGTTGTGCTGCGCCACCATCAGGTTTTCCAGCACGGTCATCCCGGGAAACAGGCGGATGTTCTGGAAGGTGCGTGCGACCTTGGCCTGTTTGGCGATGCGGAAGTCGTTGAGCCGCTCGAGCGCGATTTCCTTGCCGTCATCGTGGGTGAGGCGGATGGCGCCGCCGGTCGGCTTGTAGAAGCCGGTAATGCAGTTGAACACCGTGGTCTTGCCGGCGCCGTTCGGTCCGATCAGCGCCGTGATCTTGCGCCGGTCCGCCGAGAACGACAGATCCTGCACGGCGACGATGCCGCCAAAGCGCATGGTGAGCTGATCGACGTTGAGGATACGCTCGCCGCTCATCCGTGGCCTTCCTTGACGAGGTCGGAGGAGATGGCCTGCGCTTTCTTCAGATACACGGTCGGCGCGCGATGGCCGATCAGGCCGCGCGGCCGCCAGATCATGATCAGCACCATCGCCCAGCCGAACACCAGCATGCGGTAGATCTCAAGCCCGCGGAACAGCTCGAAGCCGCCGATCATGGCGAGAGCGGCGAGCGCCACGCCAAGCTGCGAACCCATGCCGCCGAGCACCACGATGGCAAGCACAAGTGCGGATTCCTGGAAGGTGAAGGATTCCGGGCTGATGAAACCCTGGCGCGTGGCGAAGAAGGCGCCGGCGAAGCCGCCGAACAGCGCACCCGTCGCGAACGCCGTCAGTTTCGTGGTCGTGGTGTTGATGCCGAGCGCGCGGCAGGCGACCTCGTCCTCGCGCAACGCTTCCCAGGCGCGGCCGATCGGCAGGCGCCGCAGGCGGATCGTCACCCAGTTAGTGAGCAGCGCCAGCGCCAGGATCAGGTAGAACAGGAAGACGATGCGGTGCGTCGGCGAGTACTCGATGCCGAGCTTTGCGGCGAGCCCGTCGTCGCTGTTGTCGAGCGGGATGCCGAACAGGGTGGGGCGCGGAATACCGGTGACGCCGTTCGGGCCGCCGGTCAGGCTTTGCCAGTTGATGATGACGAGCCGGATGATCTCGCCGAAAGCGAGCGTGACGATCGCGAGATAGTCGCCGCGCAGCCGTAGCACCGGGAAGCCGAGCATAACGCCCCACATGGCTGCGAGGATACCGGCGAGCGGCAGGCAGATCCAGAACGACCAGCCGAAATTGGTGGCGAGCAGCGCGTAGGAATAGGCCCCGACCGCATAGAAAGCGACGTAGCCGAGATCGAGCAGGCCGGCGAGCCCGACCACCACGTTGAGGCCCCATCCCAGCATCACATAGGTGAGCACGAGGATCGCGAGGTCGAGGATGTAGCGCTGGTTATAGAAGATGACCGGCACGAGGAGGGTGAAGATCAGAAGCGCCGGCGCCAGGTAGTGGCCAAGGATCGACATGCCGCGATGCACGGCGGGCGGTACCAGCTTCTCGGCGCCGATAGGGCCGATCCATTGCCGCGCCAATTCGATGAGGATCGATCCTCCGAACACGATGCCGACGATGGAGGCGAGTTCGCCGAACCGCGCCCAGTAGGTCAGTTGCCCATCGGGACCGGCCTCGGTGCGGATGCCGATCATCAGCGAAAACAGCACCAGCGCGACGAGAGCGCTCAGGAAGGCCTTTTTCAGGATGAAGGGGATGCCCGCTGCGGTGCGGGTTGCGGATACCGTTTCTTGCGAAAGAGCTGTCACACTGGCGACCCGTCAGACTTTTTCGACTTCGGGACGGCCGAGCAGGCCGGTCGGCATGAAGATCAGCACGATGATCAAGATCGAGAACGCGGCGACGTCCTTGTACTCGACCGAGAAATAGGCCGACCAGAACGTCTCGATCAGGCCGATCGCAAGCCCGCCCAGCACCGCGCCGGGCAGCGAGCCGATGCCGCCAAGCACGGCGGCCGTGAAGGCCTTGATGCCAGCGACGAAGCCCATGTTGAAATCGACCTGGCCATAGTAGAGCAGGTACATCAAGCCCGCCACCGCCGCGAGCGCCGCGCCGATCACGAAGGTCATGGAGATGGTGCGGTCGACGTTGACGCCGAGCAGCGCCGCCATGGTCTGGTCCTGCTCGCAGGCGCGCATGTCGCGCCCGAGCCGCGTCCGCAAGACGAGCCGGTTGAAGATCAACAGCAGCACGATCGTGGTGATGACCACCAGGATCTGGATGTTGGAGAGCTGGATCACGAAACCGTCCGCGCTCTCGTGCAGCGTGTAGCCGCCGGTGATCAACGGCGGGATCGGCTTGACCCGGGCGCCCTGCGCCACCTGCGAGTAGTTCGTGAGCACGAAGGACATGCCGATCGCCGACAGCATCGGGGCGAGGCGGAAGGAGTGGCGCAGTGGGCGGTAGGCGATGCGTTCGACGGTCCAGCCATAGAGCGCGGTGATCGCCATCGCCACCAGCAGCACGACCAGGAGGATGAGGGGAACCGCAGTCACGCCGATCGAGATCAGGATCAGGAAGGTGATCAGGGCGATGAAGCCGCCGATCATGAAGATGTCGCCATGGGCGAAATTGATCATGCCGACGATGCCGTAGACCATCGTGTAGCCGATGGCGATCAGGCCGTAGATCGAACCGAGGACGAGACCGTTGATGAGCTGCTGGGTGAAATAGTCCATGGGCTGCCGTTGTCTCAACTTGACGCCGCTCAAAGGGAGCTCTTGAGAGAGTTCTTGGGCCCCGGCAGCCCTTGAGCATTTCATTTGTTGTAACAGGAGGGAACTGACCGCCGCAACTGGGCTGGCCTTGGCATAAAGGCTTGTACAGAGTTCATTTCGCATCCTGGTTCCCGCCTCGGGGTAGGGAACCCGGTTCCGGGCAACTAAAATAGGTGTGGGCCGTTATCTCACGTTGTGACGCCCAACAAGGGAGTTTCCCGCGATGACGAAGCAGCAGAACCAGAATCCGGGCCAGCAGAATCAGAAGCCCGGCCAGCGCCCCGATCAGCAGCAGGGTGGCGGCCAGAAACCCGGACAGCAGCAGCAGGATCCGATGCGCCAGGGCGACAAGCCGGGCCAGCATGGTCAGGACCAGCGTTGATCTCGAAGCACCTTGGAATTGTGACAGTCCCGCCGAAAGGCGGGACTTTTCCTTTTGTCCCGCCGCGGCTTGTCCACAGCAGTTAAGGTAAACAAAGGGTTTAAATTGCCGCCTCAAGTCGAGGGGGGTTAGCTGCTGAAAAAGGCCCGACCGGCTCGGGCCGACGGAAATCATGCGGGAAGCGGCAATGCTGAAAAACTGGCGGATCGGCTCAATCAATGGCGTGGTGTTGGCCGCCTATTTCATCCCGGCCTGGACGTTGATTGCCGTCAACATCATGGTCGCCCCCGTGCACGGCCTCTTTGAGCGGCCGAGCGTCGCGGTGGCGCTGTTCATCAGCGACCAGTTCCAGATATCGGGCATGAGCACGGTCCGCGCGGCGTGGCTGCTGGCGCTCGGCCGCCTCACCGTGGTGGCGTTCTTTGCCATTTTTCTGGCGCTGCTCTCGATCCCCCGGGTCCGCAGGGCGGGCGGCTCCGACGAGGCGCTCGGGATTGCGCTTTTCATTGGCAGCCTGATCTCGTTCGCAAGCATGGTGATGGCCTCGAAGGTCGGCGAGATGGCCGCCCTCAGGCTGCATGCGACCGAGCTCCTGCTGCTGCTCGGCGCCGCGATCGTGCTGCTGATCGAACGGCCGGCCCGGCGACCTGTTGAAGCCAGGGTTCTGGAAGCCAACGTTCTGGAAAAGGCTCCGCTAGCTTTTGAGCAGGCCGAGCTCCTGCACAATCGCTGAGGCTTCCTTGACGGCGTGGTTGGCCGCCGGCACGCCGCAATAGATCGCCTGCTGAAGAAGGATTTCCTTGATATCGTCGGGGGTGAAGCCGCCCTCGGCGAGGGCTGCGCGCACGTGCAGACGGAATTCGTCCCATTGCCCGAGCGCGACCATGGTGCCGATGACGAGCACGCGCCGCGTCCGCTCGTCGAAATGCTGCCGCGTCCAGATCTCGCCCCAGGCGTAGCGGGTAATCAGGTCCTGGAAATCGGTGTTGAACGCATTGCGGTTGGTGATCGACTTGTCGACCCAGGCGTTGCCGAGCACCTTGCGGCGCACCTTCATGCCGGCATCGCGGCGCTTCTCGTCGTCCATTTGTGTCCTCCAGAATTGAGTCATTCCGGGGCGATGCGAAGCATCGACCCCGGAATCTCGAGATTCCGGGTTCGCCTCTTCGAGGCGCCCGGGAATGACAATCAACAACTACCGCTGCGTCAAGAAGCCGACCACCGCGTCGGTGAAGGCGTGCGGCTGCTCGACATTGGAGATGTGGGCGGCATCGATGATGGTCATGCTGGCGCCTGGAATTTGGCTGCGGATCAGTTCGCCCGCCGAGATCGGGGTTGCCGTGTCGTGGCGGCCGGCGATCACCAGCGTCGGGCTCTTGATCTTCGGCAGCAGCGCGCGCTGGTCGAGGGTCGACAGCGCCTCGCAGCAGGCGAGATAGCCTTCGACCGGTGAGGCCACCAGCATCGCCTTCATCTTCGCGGCGATCTGCGGCTCGCGCTCGCGGAAGTCGGCCGTCAGCCAGCCGGCGATCACGGTGTCGGCCACCGCTGCGATGCCGCCTTCCTTCACCGCCTTGATGCGGTTGTGCCAGTTGGTCGGATCGGGGTAGTAGCAGCTCGTGTTGGCGAGGACGATCTTGCCGAGCCGCTCCGGCGCATTGGCGCCCAGCCACTGCCCGACCATGCCGCCCATCGACAGGCCGCACCAATGCACCTTCTCGATATTGAGGTCGTCGAGGATCGCCAGGACGTCGCGGCCGAAGCGCTCCATCGAATAGGGGCCGGGGGCTACGGTGGACTTGCCGTGGCCGCGGCGGTCGTAGCGGATGACGCGGAATACCTGCGTCAGGGCCTTCATCTGCGGCTCCCACATCTGCAGCGTGCAGCCGAGCGAGTTGGAGAGCATCAGGGTCGGGCCGCCGTCGCGGCCCTCGACGGAGACGTTGAGCAGGCACCCGTCGGCATCGATCATGGGCATGGCGGGGTCTCCGTTCTATTCGCGGTCGAGGCTGTCGAGCAGCCGGTCGATCAGGGCCTGGGAAGCGCCTTGATAGGCCATCGGCTCGAACAATGCCGCAATTTTCTCCGGGGCAAGATGCGCGGTGACCTTCGAATCAGCCGCGAGCACGTCGCGCAAATGCTTCCTCTCGGCAACCGCCTTTTTGCTGGCAGCCTCGACCAGGTGATGTGCGTCGCTCTTGCCGATCGTCTCGGCGAGCGCGAAGGTGACGGCCTCCGCCATGATCAGGCCATGCGTCGTGTCGAGATTGGCGCGCATGCGCGCCGCGTCGACGTCGAGGCCTTCGGCGATATCGACGATGGCCGCAAGCGCGCCTGAGGCGACCAGCATCAATTGCGGCAGTGTCGGCCATTCCGCGTGCCACGGGCCGGCGCTGCGCTCGTGATCCTGGACCTGGGCTGCGAAGATCGTTGCGGCCAGCTGCGGCGCCATCGTGGCCGCCCCAAGCGCGCTTGCCGCTGCGACCGGATTGCGCTTGTGCGGCATGGTCGAGGAGCCGCCGCGGCCTTCCCCGGCGGGCTCAAAGGCTTCGGCGACGTCAGTCTGCATCATCAGCGAGACGTCGCGGGCGATCTTGCCGCAGCTGCCGGCAAGAATGGCAAGGCTTGATGCCGCCTCGGCGAGTCGGTCGCGATGGGTGTGCCACGGCGCCTCGGGCAATGGCAGGTCCAACTCCTGTGCAAGCCGCTCGGCGACGACGAGCCCCTTGTCGCCGAGCGCTGCGAGCGTGCCGGCGGCGCCGCCGAATTGCAGCGCGAGGCCTTCGCGGCGCAGCCGCCGCAGCCGGCAGCGCGCGCGGGCAAGGCTTGCGGCATATTCGGCAGCCTTCAATCCGAACGGCATCGGCAGCGCGTGCTGGAGCCAGGTGCGCGCGACCATGGCGGTGTTGCGGTGGGTGCGCGCCAGTGCGGCGAGCCCTTTGATGGCGCGGCTGAGATCGGCATCCAGCGCATCGATCCCGGCGCGAAGCATGAGCATGGTCGCAGTGTCGATGACGTCCTGGCTGGTCGCGCCCCAATGCACGTAGCGCGCGGCCTCCGCATCGGCCTTGGCGACGCTGGCGGTCAGCGCCTTGACGAGGGGGATCGCCAGATTGCCCGACCTGGTCGCGGCCTCCGCAAGCGCGCCAAGGTCGAACGCGGCCACCTGACAGCCGGCTTCGATTGGGCCGACCGCGCTTGCGGGAATCACGCCGGTAGCAGCTTCCGAGCGGGCCAGCGCTGCCTCAAATTCGAGCATGTTTTGCAGGTAAGCCCGATCATCGCAGATCGCGCGCATGGCTGCGCTCGACAGCATCGGCGCAAGCAGGGGGGAGAGGGATGTGCTCATGTTGCGCGGGACCTAACCACCAAGGGCAGCGTCTGCCAATCCCAAACCGCTGGCGCAAGCTTTTTGCAGTTGCGAATATGCATTGCATGTGATCGCCGGCTGCCCTTTCCTTTGCGGCGGCCCTGCGTTACTTGAGCAGCGTTGCGTCAGTGATCCCGGGAGGCAGCCCATGGCCATGACAATGAACGGCGAAGTTCAGCTTGCGGCGTCGCGCGAATCCGTGTGGGCCAAGCTCAACGATCCCGAGGTGCTGAAGGCCTGCATCCCCGGCTGCGAGGAACTGGAGAAGACCGACGACGGCGGATTTCGCGCGGTCGCCAAGATGAAGGTCGGCCCGGTGTCGGCGCGCTTCAAGGGCAAGGTGATGCTCAGCGATCTCGACCCGCCGAACGGCTACAAGATCTCCGGCGAAGGCGAGGGCGGGGTGGCCGGCTTTGCCAAGGGCGGCGCGTCGGTGAAGCTGTCGGAGAAGGACGGCGGCACGCTGCTCTCCTATGATGTCGAGGCGCAGATCGGCGGCAAGTTGGCGCAGCTCGGCCAGCGCCTGATCAACGGCGCCGCCAAAAAGCTCGCCGACGAATTTTTTGCGAATTTCGCCAAGGCGGTACAGGGTTAGCCCTGCGCCTTAAGGCATAACTGCCTGCATTTCGGGCGATGTTGCCCGAAGGTGCAATGGCCCATATGATGGGCTGGAATAACTATAAGAACCGCTTCGCCGGGACCCGGCGGGGTGCTGACCAGAGAGTCCTGATGGCCAAAATCTCCCTTATCGTGAACGGCAATCCCGTCAACGCCAACGTCGACCCCCGCACCCTGCTGGTGCAGTTCCTGCGCGAGCATCTGCGCCTGACCGGGACCCATGTCGGCTGCGACACCTCGCAGTGCGGCGCCTGCGTCGTGCATCTCGACGGCAAGGCCGTGAAGTCCTGCACCACGCTTGCGGTGATGGCCGACGGCCACGAGGTCAAGACCATCGAGGGGCTGGCCGCCGATGGTGCGCCGCTGCATCCGATGCAGGAGGCCTTCCGCGAGCATCACGGCTTGCAGTGCGGCTTCTGCACGCCCGGCATGATCATGACCGCGATCGACATCGTCCATCGCAAGGGCCACGAGCTCGACGACCATACGATTCGCGAAGAGCTCGAGGGCAATCTCTGCCGCTGCACCGGCTATCAGAACATCGTCGCCTCGATCGCCGCCGGCGCGAAGGCGATGGCGAAATCCGATCTCGCGTAAACCGACACTCGCGCGCCTCTCGCGATCAGGAAGTCCATTATGTACGAATTCAAATATCATCGCCCTGGGACCGTGCGGCAGGCGGCCAATCTGCTGGTGAAGAACGAGGATGCCAAGGTGATCGCCGGTGGTCACACGCTGATTCCCGTGATGAAGCAGCGCCTCGCAAGCCCGCCGCATCTCGTCGACCTCTCGCATATCGAAGGTCTCGATACGATCGAGATGAAGGGCCGCTCGCTGGTGATCGGCGCCACGGCCAAGCACGCCGATGTCGCGACGTCGGCCATCGTCGGCGAAGCGATCCCGTCGCTCGCGAGCCTTGCCGGCGGCATCGGCGATCCGGCCGTCCGTCACAAGGGCACGATCGGCGGCTCGCTCGCCAACAACGATCCGACCGCGGACTATCCGGCCGCGGTGCTCGCGCTCGGCGCCACCATCGTCACCAACAAGCGCCGCCTGAAGGCGGAAGAGTACTTCCAGGGCCTGTTCTCGACCGCGCTTGAGGCCGACGAGATCATCACCAAGGTGATGTTCCCGCTGCCGAAGAAGGCGGCCTACGTCAAATTCCGTAACCAGGCCTCGCGCTATGCGCTGGTCGGCGTATTCGTGGCGCGGCGTCCTTCGGATGTGCGCGTCGCCGTCACCGGCGCCGGTTCGGACGGTGTGTTCCGCGTCACCGCGTTCGAGGAAGCCTTGAAGAAGCGCTTCTCCTCGAAGGTGCTCGACGGCATCGACGTGCCGGCCGAAGGCCTCAACAGCGATATCCACGGCAGCGCCGAGTATCGTGCGCACCTGATCGGGGTGCTGACGCGGCGCGCCGTCGACGCTGCCAACGCCAAAGAGTGATGGGCCCGGACAGGGCGTAGCGAGACTGGCTCTTTCATGACTGCAGCGGCACTGCCGGCATCGGTCGATGCGATGCTCGAACTCCTCACTTCGCGCGGCTATCTCGCGGAGCGGTCGCTGGCGACGGTGACGTATCTGTCGCTGCGCATGGGGCGGCCGCTGTTCCTGGAAGGCGAGGCCGGCGTCGGCAAGACCGAGATCGCAAAGGTGCTGTCGGCTGCGCTGGGACGGAAGCTGATCCGCCTGCAATGCTATGAGGGCCTCGACGTCTCCTCGGCGGTCTATGAGTGGAACAGCGCCGCCCAGATGATCGCGATCCGGATCACCGAGGCTGCCGGCGACACCGATCGCGAGCAGCTTTCGTCCGACATTTTCGCCGATCGCTATCTGATCAAGCGGCCGTTGCTCCAGGCCCTGGAGCCGGACGTTGCCGGCCCGCCAGTGCTCTTAATCGACGAGCTCGATCGCGCCGACGAGGCGTTCGAGGCGTATCTGCTCGAAATCCTCAGCGACTTCCAGGTGACCATCCCCGAGTTCGGCACCGTGAAGGCGCCGCATCCGCCGATCGTCATCATCACCTCCAACCGCACCCGCGAGATCCACGACGCGCTGAAGCGGCGCTGTCTCTATCACTGGGTCGACTATCCCTCCGCCGAGCGCGAGCTTGCGATCATCAAGACGCGCGTGCCCGGCATCTCCGCAAAGCTGTCGCAGCAGGTCGTGCGCTTCGTGCAAGCGCTGCGCAACCAGGATTTCTACAAGTCCCCGGGCGTCGCCGAGACCATCGACTGGGCCACCGCGCTCTCCGAGCTCGACGCCCGCTCGCTGACGGCGCAGGTCGTCGGCGACACGCTGGGCGCGCTGCTCAAGTATCAGGACGACATCGTCCGCATGCAGGGCGATGCCTTGCAGAAGGTGCTGAAGGACGCGACGAGCGAATAGCCGTCATTCCGGGGCACGCGGAGCGTGAACCCGGAATCTCGCGCCGCAACTTCTGGATTCCGGGTTCGCGACTTCGTCGCGCCCCGGAATGACGTGAGGGTAGGTTACGACCATGGCCATCAATCACCTTGCGCCTGAGAAGACCGAGCAGTTCGCCGACAACATCATCGGCTTCGCCCGCGCGCTTCGTGCCGCCGGTCTTCCCGTCGGCCCCGGCGCGGTGATCGACGCCGTCAACGCGCTCCAGGTGATCGACATCGGCAGCCGCGCCGACGTCTTCACCACGCTGGAGGCGATCTTCGTCAAGCGCCATGAGCATGCGCTGATCTTCAGGCAGGCCTTCAACCTGTTCTTCCGCGCCTCGGAGGAGTGGAAGAACATGCTGGATTCGGTGCCGTTGCCCGATCACGCCAAGAAGAAGCCGCCGCCGGCCTCGCGCCGCGTCCAGGAGGCGCTGTCGCAGCCGCAGATGACGGAGACGCCGCAGCGCCAGGAGCAGGATCTGCGCCTGTCGGTCTCCGACAAGGAAATCCTGCAGAAGAAAGACTTTGCGCAGATGAGCGCGGCCGAGATCAGCGAAGCGCTGCGCGCGATCGAGAAGATGAAGCTGCCACAGGCCGAGCTCTTGACGCGGCGGCACCGGCCCGACCGGCGCGGGCTGCGCCTCGACCTGCGCCGAACCTTGCGCGCTTCGCTGCACACCGGCGGCGACATCATCGACATCCACCGGCTCGGGCGGATCGAGAAACCGGCGCCGATCGTGGCGCTCTTGGATATTTCGGGATCGATGAGCGAATACACCCGCCTGTTCCTGCACTTCCTGCACGCCATCACTGATGCGAGGAAGCGCGTCTCCGTGTTCCTGTTCGGCACCCGTCTCACCAACGTCACCCGTGCGCTCCGCCAGCGCGATCCGGACGAGGCGCTGGCAAGCTGCTCGGCGGCGGTGGAGGACTGGGCCGGCGGCACGCGCATTGCAACCTCGCTGCACAACTTCAACAAATTGTGGGCGCGGCGCGTGCTGAGCCAGGGCGCCATCGTGCTGCTGATCTCCGACGGGCTGGAGCGCGAGGCCGACTCCAAGCTCGCCTTCGAGATGGACCGGCTGCACCGTTCCTGCCGCCGGCTGATCTGGCTGAACCCGCTGCTGCGGTTCGGCGGCTTCGAGGCCAAGGCGCAGGGCATCAAAATGATGCTGCCCCACGTTGACGAATTCCGCCCCGTGCATAATTTGAGTTCGATCCAGGAGCTGATCAAGACGCTCTCCCAGCCGCTGCCGCCGCATCACCGCAGCCTGATCCGTTCCGCAGCTTGAGAGGTAGGCCATGCTCGATCGCGACGAGGATATCCTGAAGGCGGCGGAGGACTGGCAGAAGGCCGGCCATGGCGTTGCCCTCGCAACGGTGGTGGAGACCTGGGGCTCGGCGCCGCGGCCGGCGGGCTCGAGCCTCGTGATCAACGACGACGGCACGTTTCTGGGCTCAGTCTCGGGCGGCTGCGTCGAAGGCGCCGTGGTCACCGAGGCCATGGATGTGATTGAGACAGGCAAGCCAAAAATGCTCGAGTTCGGCGTTGCCGACGAGACCGCCTGGAACGTCGGGCTGTCCTGCGGCGGCACTATCCGCGTCTTCGTCGAGAAAGTCGGCTAGCCGTGAAGCTGGAAACCCTGCACGAACTCAATGCCGAGCGCGCCGCGCGGCGGCCGGTCATCCTCGTCACCGATACGGAGAGCGGTGAGCAGCGCCTGGTGAAAGCCAGGGACTTTGCGAAAGATCCGCTGCGCGCCGAGCTGGAAAAACAGCTCCGCACGGGCAAGAGCGGCAACGTCGAGGCCGGCGGCAAGAAGCTGTTCCTCAATGTCTACGCGCCGACCGCGAAGATGGTGATCGTCGGTGCCGTCCATATCAGCCAGGCGCTGGCGCCGATGGCGCGCTCGCTCGGCTACGACGTCACGGTGGTCGATCCCCGCACGGCCTTTGCGAGCCCCGAGCGGTTTCCGGATGTGCCGCTGATCGCGGAATGGCCCGACGTCGCGCTGCCGCCGCTCAACATCGACCACTACACTGCCTTCGTCGCGCTGACCCACGATCCCAAGATCGACGACCCCGCGCTGCTGCACGCCTTCGAGCGCGACTGCTTCTATATCGGGGCGCTCGGCTCGCGGAAGACGCATGCCAAGCGCGGGGACCGGCTGCGGGCGCAGGGCGCGAAGGACTCTGATATCGCCCGCATCCACGCGCCGATCGGGCTTGCAATCGGCGCGGTCTCGCCGTCCGAGATCGCGGTGTCGATCATGGCAGAGATCACGGCGGTGCTTCGGCTACCTCCAAAAGAAAAAGAAGAAGCGGCATGAAGTTCGGCCCGGCGAGCCCCAAGGATGCGATCGGCGGGGTGACCGTCCACACCCTGCGCCAGGGTCCGCTGGTGCTGAAGAAGGGCACGACGATCGGGCCTGCCGAGGTCGAGGCGCTGACGCGCGCCGGCATCAAGGACATCGTCGTGGTGCGCATGGAGCAGGGCGACGTTTCCGAGGACGTCGCAGCCGCCAGCATTGCGGAGGCCGTCGGCGGCGAGGGCATTCATGTC
This sequence comes from Bradyrhizobium sp. UFLA05-153, assembly GCF_054185185.1. Taxonomy (NCBI): domain Bacteria; kingdom Pseudomonadati; phylum Pseudomonadota; class Alphaproteobacteria; order Hyphomicrobiales; family Nitrobacteraceae; genus Bradyrhizobium; species Bradyrhizobium sp. UFLA05-153. Next base: position 94,623 of record NZ_JBBIAM010000018.1, on the reverse strand, counting down.
GAGCGCGCCTTCACCGGTCGCGCCAATCTGTTCGCGGCGCGCCCGGGCGTTCTGGTGATCGACCGCGCTGCGGTCGACCGCATCAACAATGTCGACGAAGCCATTACCTTTGCGACGCTCTCCGCCTTCAAGCCGGTGGTCGAGGGCGAGATGGTCGGCACGGTCAAGATCATTCCGTTCGGCGTCGAAGGGAGTTTGCGCGATGCCGCGGTGAAGGCGGCGGGCCGCGACGTGCTGCGCGTTGCGCCTTACGTGATCAAGCGTGTCGGCGTCGTCTCGACGCTGCTGCCCGGACTGTCCTCCAAGGTCGTCGACAAGACGCTCCGCGTCACCGCCGAGCGGCTCGCGCCCGCGGGTGCGACCATTATCGCCGAGCGGCGGGTGCCGCATGAGGAGACGGCGCTGTCGGCTGCGATCAAGGAGCTGCTGGGACTCGGCGCCGAGCTCGTCATCGTGTTCGGGGCCTCCGCGATCGCCGATCGTCGCGACGTGATCCCGGCGGCAATCACCGAGATCGGCGGCGCGATCGAGCATTTCGGCATGCCCGTCGATCCCGGCAATCTGCTGCTGATCGGCCGCGCCGGCGCAGTGCCGGTGCTGGGCGCGCCGGGCTGTGCACGCTCGCCGGTCGAGAACGGCTTTGACTGGGTGCTGATGCGGTTACTCGCCGGCATCAAGGTCACGCGCGCCGAGCTGATGGGCATGGGCGTCGGCGGCCTCCTGATGGAGATCGTCACGCGGCCGCAGCCGCGTGCAAAACCCGAGACCGAAGGCAACAGCCGGGTCGCGGCGATCGTGCTCGCCGCCGGTCGCTCGACCCGGATGGGCGGGCCGAACAAGTTGCTCGCCGAGCTGGAGGGCAAGAAGCTGGTGCGGATCGCGACCGAACAGGTGCTGGCCTCGAAAGCGTCGGAGGTCATCGTCGTCACCGGCCATCAGGCCGAGCTGGTCGAGCAGGCACTCAGCGGCTTGAAGGTGAAGTTCGTTCGCAATCCGGATTTTGCCGGCGGCATCGCAAGTTCGGTCAAGGCCGGCATCGCGGTCGTGCCGGAGACCTGCGATGGCGCGCTGGTCTGCCTCGGCGACATGCCGCTGATCGATGCCGGTCTGATTGACCGCCTCATCGACAGCTTTGCGCCCGACCGCGGCAACCTGATCGCCGTGCCCGTGAGCGAAGGCCGCCGCGGCAATCCCGTGCTGTGGTCGCGCCGCTTCTTCAGCGAGTTGATGACGCTCGACGGCGACATCGGCGCACGGCACGTGATCGCCAAGCATGCGGAGGTGGTTGCCGAAGTGCCGGTCGACGGCGAGAGCGCCTTCCTCGACATCGACACGCCGCAGGCGCTGGAAGCGGCGAGACGCGTGTGACGCTGCCGTAGGGTGGGTTAGCGAAGGCGTAACCCACCACTTCTCTCCACGCGGATCGCAAAGAGGTGGGTTACGCTTCTACGAAGTGGCGATTTCAACCACTCGTTCACCATCTGGAAACGACCGGCCGATAGAGTCGTCTCCGCCTGCCTCGGGGGAGGGGATTTTCCATGGCTTCGAACGTCGTCGCGCGCCGTTGCGCGATGTTTTTCTTTGGGCTGAGCGTTGCTGTGGCTGGGGCCCGCTACGTCACGGACGCGCACGCCGCCGGGGCCTTCGCGGTCGGCAAATGCGGCGCTTACGGCCATGCATATGACTTCCCCGGCGAAGCTGCGGCGCGCGTCGCGGCACAAAAGCAGTGCAAGGGCGACTGCACGACCGTGACCATGAAACGCGCCTGCGCCGCCATGTCCGTCGATCTCGCCAACCCCTGCGGCGCTTATGGCTATGCCGTGAAGCCGAAGATCTCGACCACGCTCAACGCCGCCACGCGCGAATGCTACAAATATGGTGGCAAGGAATGCGTGATCCGCGCCTGGGCCTGCGACGCCAAGGGCTGAAGCCTGCATCGTCCGCAGTGGCTTGCGGTGGCTTGGCCGATCAGGCCTCCGCCTCGATCGACCAGGGCACCTTCGCCTTCACGAAATCCGACCACACCTTCTTCAGGCGCGGTTCGCTGCCGACCATCGCGTGCGCCTGCCAGCCGGCGATCGCGGCTGCCGCGATGCCGCTGTCTGAGGACTCCGTGCCGATATCCGTGAGCAGCGATGCCGTGACCGCCATGTCATTATAGGTGCCGAGCTCGTTCTGCAAATCGACCAGCCTGGCAGAAAAGCGTTTCGCCGATTTCCGCTGTCCGTAGAGCGGCAACAGGAAATCAGCGACATAGCGCAGCCTCTTCACCGAGAGCCGCAAGCGATGTAGTTCTTCCGCCGTGAGCGACTTGAAGCGGCGGCCGCGCTTGAGCACCTTTGCATGCTGGGTGGACAGGATGCGCCGCGCGAAGTTCATGGCGGGCTCGGCCAGTTGTGCCAGATATTCGGGCGCGACGTCGCTGCGCCAGCCGCGCGCCTCGATCCAGCCGCCAAGCCCGATCACGAGATACGAGGCCCGGCGGTCGGCGAGCGCCAGGCGTGCCTTGTCGTAGGACGCCGTCCGCCGCTGCTTTGCAGCCTGGTCCAGCGCCTCGAAGCCTGCGATCGAGGGGCAGCCTTGCGCGACGGTAGCCAGGGTCTCCCGCTGGAAGACGTCCCAATCGCGCGCGGCAGAGAGATTTTGCGCCAGCCATTTGGCCTCCGAGCGCAGCAGCTCGAGCTTGCTCACGGATACGACCGATTGCATCAGGTGCATGGCGGATCGCAGTCGCCGCAGCGCGACGCGAAGCTGATGAATCCCCTCGGGATCGCGTCCATCCTCGGCAGCGGGAAGCGACTGGAGGAGATGAAGGAGACAGGCGCGCAGGATCGCGGCAAAGGTCTCATCGAGTGAGGCCGACGGGTCGAGGCGCAGCTTGCGCGGCCTTCTTGCGGCCGGCGGGGTGTCGGCGGCGAGGTCAAATCCGCGTGCCGATTTGCTGCGGATGGATGGTCTCACCGGCCCATGCTCGGCGAGCCGCAGCGCAAGCTCGAAGATCGCAGACGGGCTGCCGGACTTGAGCTCCAACTCGATCTCGCTGACCGGCATCGTACGATCGCCGGATTTCAGGACGCCCTGGTCGAATGCAATCTCGACCGTGCCGGATGGCAGGTCGACGATGCGCTGATGCCGGTGAATGTCGGTGGTGAAGACCGCCTCGAGCGGATGACGTTCGAGATCGGCCGGCAGCTTGTCAGGAATGAAGGGCAGCGCCAGCGCGATGTCGGGAGCCGTGGAGGGCACGCTCGCTTCCCATTCGCCGCGCCGGAGCGGATCGTCTCCAGACTCGGCCTTCACGGTCTGCGTGAAACGTGCGCCGCTCTGGCGGACCCTGAAGCTCAATCCGTTGCGTTGAAGCGCACGCTTGGGTGTATCGTAGTAGACGGCCTTGAGGTGCTTTCGCGTGCCCTTGTTGCGTGCGTTCGCCGCGATGATCGGGGCAGCGTTGAAATCGGCGAGGCGATCGGCATCGACGAGCAGCTTGAGTTCGAATTCTGCGGCGCCTGGAGCAGCGTCGCGAGACGGGGAGATGTCTGGTGCAGGCTTCTCACCGTGGGGCGGTGCCTCATCGAGGCCAACGCCCTCGGCGCGAGAGAGGTCGTTGAGTGCGCGCGCATTGTCAACGAGCTCTTGCGAGCCATGCTCTCGGTCCATGCTGGAAGCGAGAGAGTCTTTGGTTCTTGCGTCGTGATGGACAACACGGCCATTGGGCCGAGGCACATTACGCGCGGATTCGAAGGCCGGCTTAATGGTGCCAGTTTCGGACATAGGAATGATGTGACAGTTTGATGACAGTGCAGTGACGTATATACCCGACTCGATTCGGGCGGGGAAGCGGTCCCCGGTTGCATCCAGGTCGAAACTTTCGAATTGTGATCGATAGGTCAATCCGCGTTACATTCGCACTCGACCAATGTTCGCGTGAGGAACCGTATTTTGCAATATGCGGAATGCGTGGGAGAAATCATGCAGTTCGATACCAAGATCGCCGTCGTCATCCGCACTGATCTTCAGGCCTGGCAGAAGCTCAACGTCGCATCCTTCCTGACCAGCGGCATTGCCGCAGCCTTTCCCGAATGTATCGGCGATCCCTACGAGGATGCGTCCGCGACGAAATATCTCCCGCTGATCGGCCAGCCGATCCTGATCTACGGCGCCGACGGTGCTGCATTGTCCCGCGCGCTCGATCGCGCGCTGTCGCGCAACGTCACGCCCGCGCTCTATACCGAGGATATGTTCGGGACCACGCATGATGCTGCCAATCGCGCGGCGGTGAAGGCGGTTGGGCGCGCCGATCTCAATCTTGTCGGCATCGCGATGCGCGCCGAACGCAAGGTGATCGATAAAATTGTCGATGGATTGAAGTTCCACAGCTGACGCTGCGAGCTCGCGCGAAGTCGTTGTCACCACGTTGTGATACCGGTGGTTCGCCATGCGCAAAGATTGTGCTGTTTGACGCCAATCAAGGGCGTGCCGCGCGCGGTCGCTAGTCTGCCTTTGCGCAAATGCAAAGGACTTTGCGCAAATGCAAAGGAGCAGACCGATGCCGACCATGAAAGCCGCTGTAGTCACCAGCTTTGGCAAGCCGCTCGAGATCAAGGATGTGCCGGTGCCGCAGCCGGGTCCGGGCGAGGTCCTGGTCAAGGTGAAGGCTTGTGGGGTCTGCCACACCGATCTGCACGCCGCGTCCGGAGACTGGCCGGTGAAGCCGGTTCCGCCCTTCATCCCCGGCCACGAGGTCGCTGGCACCGTTGCCGCGCTGGGAACCGGCGTCACCAATCTCAGGGTCGGTGATGCCGTCGGCGTCGCATGGCTGCACGATTCGTGCATGGCTTGCGAATATTGCGAGACCGGCTGGGAAACGCTGTGCGAGCACCAGCACAATACCGGCTACAGCGTGAATGGCGGCTTTGCCGAATACGTCGTCGCCTCTGCCGCGTTCGCGGCGAAGCTGCCGGCCAATATCGATTTTGCCGGCGTGGCGCCGATCCTTTGCGCCGGCGTGACCACCTACAAGGGACTGAAGGAGACGGAGGCGCGGCCCGGCGAGTGGGTGGTGATCTCGGGCGTCGGCGGTCTCGGCCATGTCGCGATCCAATACGCCAAGGCGATGGGGCTCAAGGTTGCCGCCATCGACATCGCCGAGGACAAGCTCGCGCTGGCGCGCACGACCGGCGCCGATCTCGCAGTCAACGCGCTGAATGCGGATGCCGTCGACAAGGTGCTGGCCGCGACCGGAGGAGGGGCGCATGGCGTGCTGGTGACGGCCGTCTCGACGGCCGCCTTCGCGCAGGCGCTGAAGATGGTGCGCCGGAAGGGCACCGTCAGCCTCGTCGGTCTGCCGCCCGGCGAATTCCCGACCCCGATCTTCGACGTCGTGCTCAAGCGCATCACGGTGCGCGGCTCGATCGTCGGCACCCGCAGGGATCTCGACGAGGCCATCGCCTTCGCGACCGACGGGAAGGTCCACGCCGAGGTCACCAAGGTGCCGCTCGCTGAGATCAACACGGTGTTCGACAGGATGAAGGCCGGCAAGATCGACGGCCGCATGGTGCTCGATTTTGGCTAGCGCCGGCGTCTCACGCCGGCGGCATGGTTTCGAACTTCGGCAAGTTGGGGTCGAGGCGATCCCAGTCATGTCCGCGCGCTGCGTAAGTGACCACCTGCGGCTTGTAGCGGGCAGGCTCGTCGAGGCTCGTGGCGCGGATGGTGAAAATTTCGGGCATTGCGGCGAAGGTCATGTAGACCGGCAAGCCGCAGACGGAGCAGAAGGCGCGCGTCTTCACGTTGCCGCTGTCGCCGACCATGTCCCATTGCTTGGCCCCGCCCGTCACCGTGACGCCGGCGCGCGCGAAGGTGAGGTATGAGCCGTGGCCGGTGCCGCTTTCACGTTGACAGTCCCGGCACTGGCAGTGGTTGGCGAAGAGGGGCTCGCCGGCAATCGAATAGCGGATCGCGCCGCAGGCGCAGCCGCCGGTATAGGGCTTGGTCATCGCGATATCTCCTGCTCACTCTTCGCCGCTGATCTCGCCGAGCTGGCGGACAACCTTCTTCCAGCCACCGCTCATGACGTTGTAGGCGGAGTCGTTCCTGGGCATGACGAAGCCCGCATGGACCAGGCGGATCCGTGTGCCTGCTTCGATGGGGGTGAGGGACCAGGTGACGACGGTATCGAGCGGCGCACCGTAGCCGGTGTTGCGTTCGTTGCCGCCCTTCCAGGCGTAGACGAGACGCCGGTTCGGCACGACCTCCAGAACCCGGCAATGGATCACGCCATCCCAGGCGCCGCCCGGGTTAGTCTGGAATGTGAAGGTCTTGCCTTCGATCGCTTCGAAGCCGGTCGGCGGCATCAGCCAGCGCGCGATCAACTGAGCGCTGGTCAGCGCCTTCCAGACCGTCGCGGTCGCGTGAGGGAAGACCTCGTCGATGACGATGTCCTGGGTTTGAACGTTGGAAGCGACAGCACTCACGGATCGATCTCCTTCAAGAGGTCACGCAGATTCTGAAAGCGCTCGCGCCAGAAGACGCCGTAATGATCCATCCATTCGACCAGAGGCTCGAGCCCCTGCGGCGCGGCGCGGTAATAGACGTTGCGGCCCTCCGCGCGCTCGGCGACGAGGCCGGCCTGCTTCAGCGACTTCAGGTGCTGCGAGATCGCGCCCTGGGTAACGCCGCTGCCGCGCGTCAGCTCCGCGACGCTGATCTCCTTGTTCTCGAAGACGCGCTCGAACACGGCGCGGCGAGTCGGATCAGCGAGAGCGCGCATGACGGTGGTGACGGGGTTTGAGACGGCTTCGAGCATAGTCATTCAATTAGCAATGGCTAATGCATTAGTCAACGCTAATTTGTTTCGATATCTCAAGCGCGGATTGATCGCTTGACTTTGACTGACCGGTCAGTCATATATTGCATATGACAAAGAAGCCAAGCAAACCCGCCATGCCATCCGCAGTCCGCGCCAAAGGCCGTGCGCTCGAAGCCAGCGAAGAAGCTGCCGCTCCCGGATCAAGTCGCGCCGCGCGCGCGGCGGAGCGGCGTGCGGCGATCGTGGAGGCGGCTCTGGAAGAGTTCATCGCGCGCGGCTTTGCGGCGACGCGGCTCGACGACATCGCCAAGCGCGCAGGTGTGGCCAAGGGCACGATCTATCTGCACTTCAAGGACAAGGAATCCATGTTCGAGGAACTGGTGCGCATCGTGATCGTGCCGGTGGTCGAGCGGCTCACCACACTGCCGCCGCCGACCGGCTCGGTGCGCGACCTCGTCGAGGCCTTTGCGTCCAATTTCCTGAAGGAGATTGCGAACACCAGGCGTGGCGATCTCGTGCGCCTGATCGTGGCGGAGGGGCCGCGTTTTCCGGCCGTGGCCGACTTCTACTACCGCGAGGTCGTCTCTCGCGGGATGGCCGGCATGCGCGCGCTGATCGAGCTCGGCATCGCCCGCGGCGAGATTCAGCAAAAGAACCTGGCGCGTTTTCCGCAGATCCTGGTCGCGCCCGCCCTGATCGCGGTGATCTGGCAGAGCCTGTTTGCGCGGCACTTCCCGCTCGACGCGCAGGAGATGCTGCGTGTCCATCTTGATTTGATTTTTGGCGAACGGAGGACGACATGAGGTCGTCGCAAGTCATTTTCCGCGCGGCACTGGCCGTTGCTCTCACCATTGGGCTGGCCGCCTGCAAGGACAACCGCGATCCCGGCTTCCAGGGTTGGGTCGAGGCCGACATGATCTTCGTCAGCCCCGATGAGGCCGGCCGCGTCACCAAGCTCAACGTCCGCGAGGGCGACGAGGTGAAGGTCGGCGATGCCCTTTACTCGGTCGACGACGATCTCCAGCTTGCCGACCTCAATCAAACCAAGGCGACGCTGGCGAACGCGCAGCAGACCCATGATCGTGCGGAGTCACTTAGAAAGACCGGCTCCGGGACGCAGGCGACGCTCGATTCTGCCGTCTCGGACCTGCGGGTCGCCCAGGCGCGCGTGGCAACCTCGGAGACGCGGCTTGCGCGGCGGAAAGGTTTTGCCCCGGTCGCCGGCACGATCCAGCAGATCTATTTCCGCGAGGGCGAGATGGTGGCGGCGCAGCGGCCGGTGCTCTCGATCATGCCGCCCGGCAACATGAAGCTGCGCTTCTTCGTGCCGGAGACCGAACTGCCAAAGCTTGCGATCGGCGATCAGGTGCGGGTCGTCTGCGACAATTGCGCGGCCGACCTTACCGCGAAGATCTATTTCATCGCGACCACGGCCGAATACACACCGCCGGTGATCTACAGCCTCGATGAGCGCAACAAGCTCGTCTATCTGATCCAGGCGCGGCCCTCGCGGCCCGATGCGCTGCGGGTGGGCCAGCCGATCGACGTCTATCTCAATCCCAAGACTTCTGAAATCAAGACTCCGGTGGCGGACAAGCGATGAACGGGACAGCCGGCAACGGTATCGCGATCGACGTCAAAGGGCTGACAAAGTCCTTTGGCGGCCGCGAGGTCGTGCATGACCTGTCGATGCAGGTGAAGCGCGGCTCGATCTACGGCTTTCTCGGTCCCAACGGCTCCGGCAAGACCACGACCATCCGCATGCTCTGCGGGCTCTTGACGCCCGACAGCGGCGAGGGCACTTGCCTGGGCTACGACATCAGGCGCGACGCCGAGCGCATCAAGCGCCAGGTCGGCTACATGACCCAGCGCTTCAGCCTGTATCAGGATCTTTCGGTGCGCGAGAATCTGGAGTTCGTCGCGCGGCTCTACGGCATGCGCGATGCGCGCGGCGCGGCAGCCGAGATGATCAAGCGGCTCGGTCTCTCCGGACGCGAGGAGCAGCTTGCGGGCGAGCTCTCCGGTGGCTGGAAGCAGCGGCTGGCGTTAGGGGCGTGCACGCTGCCCAATCCGCAGCTCCTGCTGCTGGACGAGCCGACTGCCGGCGTCGATCCGAAGGCGCGGCGCGACTTCTGGAACGAGATTCATGCGCTAGCCGCCGAAGGTCTCACCGTTCTGGTTTCCACCCACTACATGGACGAGGCCGAGCGCTGCCACGAGATCGCGTATATCGCCTATGGGCATCTCCTGACGCACGGTACCGTGGACGAGGTGATCGCGAAATCGGCGCTCACCACCTACACCGTCACCGGCGATGATTTGAACGGCCTCGTCGCCGAGCTCACCGGCAAGCCCGGCGTCGACATGGTCGCGCCGTTCGGCACCTCGCTGCATGTCTCGGGCCGCGATGTCACCGCGCTCGAGACCAGCATCGCGCCTTGGCGCGACAAGGGCGGCCTGCACTGGCAGAAGTCGCATCCCTCGCTCGAAGACGTCTTCATCGAACTCATGAACCGCTCGAAGGACAATTTCCAATGAGCGCTACAGACATATCAGATCACGGTCACGACATCCGCGAGCGCTTCGGCTTCTGGCGACGCTCCTATGCGATGGTCGTGAAGGAGTTCATCCAGCTCCGGCGCGACCGCGTCTCCTTCGCCATGATCGTGATGATCCCGGTGATGCAGCTCCTGTTGTTCGGCTTCGCCATCAACACAACGCCGCACAATCTGCCGAGCGCCGTCCTGCTCCAGGAGGACAGCGATCTTGCCCGCTCGGTGCTGAAGGCGCTGGAGAACACCGCCTATTTCCGTTTCACCCGCGAGGTGCACGACGTCGACGAGTTCGACAATCTCCTGAAGTCCGGCAAGGTGCTGTTCGGCGTCGAGATCCCCCGCGGTTTTGAGCGGGCAGTGCGGCGTGGCGACAAGCCGGCGCTGCTGGTCGCAGCCGACGCGACCGATCCGGTCGCGGCAAGCGCCGCGCTCGGCTCGCTCGGCATGGTCGTGCAGACAGCGCTCCAGCACGATCTCTATATCGGCGATCCCCCGGAAATGCCGTTCGAGATCCGCGCGCACGCCCGCTACAATCCGGCCGCGTCCTCGCGGCTCAACATCGTGCCGGGGCTGGTCGGCACCATCCTGACCATGACCATGCTGATCTTCACTGCGCTGTCGGTGACGCGCGAAATCGAGCGCGGCACCATGGAGAGCCTGTTGTCGATGCCGATCAAGCCGGTCGAGGTGATGTTCGGCAAGATCGTCCCCTACGTGCTGGTCGGCTTCATCCAGGCCTTCCTGATTCTTTCGATCGGCGTGTTGCTGTTCGGCGTGCCCGTGCTCGGCAGCCTCACCCTGTTGGCGCTGCTCTCGACACTGTTCATCACCACCAATCTCGCGATCGGCTACACTTTCTCCACCATCGCGCAGAATCAACTGCAAGCAATGCAGATGTCGCTGATGTTCTTCCTGCCGAGCATTTTGCTGTCCGGCTTCATGTTCCCGTTCGCGGGCATGCCGGTCTGGGCACAATATCTCGGCGAGGGCCTGCCACTGACGCATTATGTGCGCATCGTCCGCGCCATTATGCTCAAGGGCGCAACCGTGCAGAACCTGCAATATGATACATTGGCGCTGGCGGCCCTCATGCTGGTTGCCATGGTCATCGCCGTGACGCGCTTCCGCCGCACGCTCGATTGAGGCAAAATGCCCCGCAGCGACGAGGGGGCGAGATGGTCAGTTTTGCAAGCAGCGCAGCCGGGCAGAAAGCCGCGATATCGGCGGATTTCGAGCACGAGCTGGCGCGCGAGGTGCTGCGGACCGAGCTGTTGCGCGTCAAGGCGCTGATCGTGACGGGATGCGTCATGATCCTGTTCATCACCGCGATGTACCTGATCGCCCCCAGCGTCGTGGACCGGGTCTGGCACGGGACGTTAGGGCTGATCGAGGTCTACGGCCTGCTGATCGGGTTCGTTCTGTTCGAGGTCTGGGTTCAGTCCCAGATCAGGCGACATCTCAGGCTCGATCGGGACGTGCCGGTGGTCAGGCGGTACATCGGGACGCTGATCGAGACGTCGCTGCCGACGGTCATCCTGGTCCTGGAAATCCGCAGCATGGGGGCGATCCCGGCACTCGGCTTTGCCGTGCCTCTCGTCTATTTCATCTTCATCATTCTCTCGACGCTGCGCCTGGATTTCTGGTTGTCGGCCTTCACCGGTTTCGTGGCAGCAGCCCAGCTCCTCGCCGTCGCGCTCTATTTTGATCCCGTCAGCGGCGCCGGCGAGCCTCAGGCCTACTTCCACGCAGTGCGCAGCGCCATCATCCTGATCTGCGGCGTGCTGGCAGGCTCGGTCGGGGCGCAGCTCCGCCGGCAATTTGCCGCGAGCATCGCCGCCGCCACCGCGCGCGATAGGGTGACGAACCTGTTCGGCCAGCATGTCTCGCCGCAGGTCGTCGAGCGGCTGATGGCGGAGGGCACCAGCGCCGGCGGCGATATCAGGCGCGTCGCGGTGATGTTCGTCGACTTCCGCGGCTTCACCGCGGGCGCCCGGTCGCGCTCGCCGCAGGATGTGGTCGACCGGCTCGACGGCGCCTTCGCCGTGCTGGTCGACATCCTCGACCGCCATGGCGGCATCGTGAACAAGTTTCTGGGTGACGGCTTTCTCGCACTGTTCGGCGCGCCGCTGGCGGCGGCCGACGCTGCGCACCGGGCGGTGGCCGCCGGCCGCGAGATGCTCGCCGCGATGGACCGCATCAACGCACAATCGAGCTGGCCGCTGCGGATCGGCATCGGCATCCATTTCGGCGAGGTGGTCGCCGGCAATATCGGCTCGCCCCGGCGCAAGGAGTACACGGTGATCGGCGACACCGTGAATTTTGCTTCCCGGCTCGAGGCGCTGAACAAGGATTTTGGATCGCAGCTCCTGATTTCGGAGTCTGTGCGCGAAGCCTTGGGTGACGATGGTGAGGACGCGGTTGCGCTCGGCGAGGTCGAGGTGCGCGGCTATGAGCGGCGGATGGCGGTGTTTCAACTGGGGTAGGGCGCTCCGCTGATGAAGCCGTCATTCCGGGTTCGGCTCTTCGAGCCGCCCCGGAATGACGGAGTGTTTGGTTTGAGCGGAGGTACTATAGTAGCGCTTGACTCTCATTTCATCTAGTCATCTATATGACTATATGAATTCAACCCCGCTCGACGACCGCCTGCCTCGCTATCAGCGCCTGCGCGACGATCTCGCCGCGCGGATCAATCGCAATGAATGGCGGCCGGGCGAGCCGATCCCGTCCGAAGCCGAGCTCGCCGCGCACTACAGCGTCGCGATCGGCACGGTGCGCAAGGCGATCGATCAGCTGGTCAGCGACACCGTGCTGGAGCGCCAGCAGGGCCGCGGCACTTTCGTTCGCCGCGCGCGCTTCAACTCCTCGCTGTTCCGCTTCTTCCGCTTCCAGTCCGAGAGTGGCGAGCGCCGCGTGCCGCAGAGCCGCATCCTCAGGCGGAAATGCGTGCCGGCGACCTCCGCCGTTGCATCCGCGCTGCGCATCCCCGTCGGCGAGCCCGTGATCAGCCTGTCGCGCCTGCGTCTGATCGACGACGTGCCGCTGCTCGCCGAAGAAATCTGGCTGCAACGATCGCGCTTCGCGGCGATCCTCGACATTGATCCGTCCGAGTTCGGCGACCTGCTTTATCCGCTCTATGAGGAGTGCTGCGGCGAGGTGGTGGTGTCGGCGGAGGAAATCCTCACCGTCGAGACCGCGAGCGAGATGCAGGCTCGCCTGCTGCGGCTCGAGGCCCACGCGCCGCTGATCGTCATCGAGCGTCTCGCGCTCGATCTCGAACGGCGTCCGATCGAATGGCGCCGCTCGCGTGGGCCGGCCAATCGCTTCCGCTACCACGCCGAGATCCGGTGAGCGCGGGCGTCACATACATCAAGCAATCAAAGAATTCAGGGGAGAGACGATGGCAAACTGGTACAGCGAAAGCTCGCCGCTGGAGCGGCGCACCTTCTGGGCAAGCTTCGGCGGCTGGGCGCTCGATGCGCTCGACGTCCAGATGTTCGGCCTTGCGATCCCTGCGCTGATCGCAGCCTTCGGAATCAGCAAGGCCGACGCCGGCCTGCTCGGCTCGATCACGCTGTTCTTCGGTGCGTTCGGCGGCTGGATCGGCGGCGCGCTCGGCGACCGCTTCGGGCGCGTGAAGGCGCTCCAGATCACGGTCGCGACCTTCGCGCTTGCGACCTTCGCCTGCGCTTTCGCGATGAGCTTTACCCAGCTCCTGGTGCTCAAGGCCATTCAGGGCCTCGGCTTCGGAGCCGAATGGGCCTGCGGCGCGGTGCTGATGGCCGAGATCATCCGCCCCGAGCACCGCGGCAAGGCGCTCGGCTCGGTGCAGAGCGCCTGGGCGGTGGGCTGGGGCGCAGCCGTGCTGCTGTCGGCGCTGGTCTTCACCTATGCGCCGGCGGATATCGCCTGGCGGATCCTGTTCGCGATCGGACTGTTACCCGCGCTCCTGATCATCTTCATCCGCCGCGGCCTGAAGGAGCCGCAGCGCGCGGCACCGAGTGCAGCCCAGCCGCCGTTCTTCGCCACGCTCGCCGGCATCTTCCATCGCGACGTGCTGCGCGCGACGCTGATCGGCGGCCTCTTCGGCACCGGCGCGCATGGCGGCTACGCCGCGCTGACGACGTTCCTGCCGACCTATCTTCGCGAGGTGCGGCATTTGTCGGTGCTGGGTTCGAGCGGCTATCTTGCCGTCATCATCATCGCTTTCTTCTGCGGCTGCGTGATGAGCGGCATCATCAGCGACCGCATCGGGCGGCGCGCGAATGTTGCATTCTTCGCCACCGCCTGCATCGTCACCGTGCTGATCTACATCTTTGCGCCGCTCTCCAATTCGCAGATGCTGGTGCTGGGCTTTCCCCTCGGCTTCTTCTCCGCGGGCATTCCGGCGAGCATGGCCGCGCTGTTCAGCGAGCTCTATCCCGCGGGCGTGCGCGGCACCGGCGTCGGCTTCTGCTACAATTTCGGCCGCGTCGTTTCCGCCGCGTTCCCGTTCCTCGTCGGGTATCTCAGTGACCACATCGGCCTCGGGCCGGCGATCGGCATCGATGCGGCCTTTGCCTATTCGCTGGTGTTGATCGCGGTGCTGCTGCTGCCAGAAACCCGCGGCAAGGTTTTTGAGCAGGCCGTAGCCGGCACGCGCGCCTGACCTGCGAATGTGGAGTAACGAACATGATGACAAGCGAACGCGGCCTTACGCGCCGTCAATTCGGCGTGGGCGCTGCTGCCCTTGTGGCGGTGACCGCCGCTGCGGGCAGGGCGGTAGGTGAGGTGACCATGCCTACGATCGATACCCACGCCCACGTCTTTCACCGTGGCCTCAAGCTCGCGCCAGGCCGGCGTTACGCGCCGGACTATGACGCGCCGCTCGATCTCTATCTGCAACAGCTCGATCGCAACGGCATGACCAACGGCGTGCTGGTGCAACCAAGCTTTCTCGGCACTGACAATTCCTATCTCGTCGAATGCCTGAAGGCGACCGGCGGCCGGCTGCGTGGCATCGCCGTCGTCGATCCCGCGGTTCCTGCCGAGGAGCTTGCCACGCTCGACCGCGCCGGCGTCGTCGGCATCCGTCTCAACCTCGTCGGCCAGCCCTTGCCGGATCTCGCTGCGCCAGAATGGAAGGCGCTGCTCGCATCGGTCAAATCGCTGGGCTGGCAGGTCGAGATCCAGCGCAACGCTTCCGATCTCGCAGCGCTCGCGCCGCAGCTTCTCGATCGCGGCATCACCGTCGTGCTCGATCACTTCACGCTGCCCGATCCAAAACTCGGCGTCGCCGATCCCGGCTTCCAGTCGGTGCTGAAGCTGGGTGCGACCAGAAACGTCTGGGTCAAGATCTCCGCGCCGTACCGCAACGGTGCGGCCGGCGAGAGTTTTGCGAAGGAAGCGTACCCGCCGCTGCGCACAGCTTACGGTCTCGACCGTCTGTTGTGGGGCAGCGACTGGCCGCACACACAGTTCGAGGCGACGCAGGTCTATGAGAAGAACCGCCGCTTCCTCGACGAGCTCGTCACGGATAAGGACGAGCGCGCGCAGGTGCTTGCCTCGCCGCGACCACTCTTCCGCTTCTAGAGCATGATCCGGAAAAGTGTGAAGCGGTTTTCCGAAGAGATCATGCTCAAACAAGAATCTCGCGCGATTGCACCGAGTGCTCCGAGTTTTGGGGCATGACGGCTGCTGGCGTCGGCCTGTAACATGCAGGCCGATGCAGCCGGTTGAGGCTGCACTTTGCGTGAGGGAAGAAAGATGCAACGCCGCTACATCACCGTCGACGTGTTCACCAACCGCGCCTTCGGCGGCAACCAGCTTGCCGTCGTGCTCGATGCCGGCGGGCTGTCGACGCAGCAGATGCAGGCGATCGCGACCGAGTTCAACTATTCCGAGACCACCTTCGTGCTGCCGCCGCGCGACAAGGCCAATGATGCGGAGGTGCGCATCTTCACGCCGGTGAGGGAAATTCCCTTCGCCGGTCATCCCAATGTCGGCACTTCCTTCGTGCTAGCCAGCCTCGCGAAGGAGCCGAAGTCGCGCCTGCTATTCGAAGAGAAGGCAGGGCTCGTGGCGGTCGACATTTTTAGGGAGCAGGGCCGCGTGGTTAGCACCGAGCTCACCGCGCCGCAGCCGCTGTCGCGCTTCGCGCAGCTTTCGGCCGAGGACGTCGCGGCCTGCATCTCATTGACTGCGAATGACATTAAGATCGATCGCCATGCGCCGCAGGTCGTCGGCGTCGGAACGCCGTTCGTGGTGGCGGAAGTGCGCTCGCGCGATGCAGTACGACGGGCGAAGCCCGACGCTGCCGCGTTTGGCCGGGTGTTGCCGCGCGACGGCGCCTTCGCGGTTTATTTCTACACGCGCGACGTGCCAGCGGCGGAGAAACCTTGTGATCTCCAAGCGCGGATGTTCTTCCCCGGCGCCAGCGGCCTGATCGAGGACCCCGCAACCGGCAGTGCCACGGTCGCCGCGGCCGCCTTGTTTGCCGATCTCGATCCCCAGCGCGACGGTGAGCTGAAGCTCACGATCGGCCAGGGCTTTGACATGGGCAGGCCGAGCATCCTGCTGACGCGCGTGGTGAAACAGAACGGCGCGCTGCTGTCCTCTCACGTCGGCGGCCAGTGCGTGCAGATGATGGAAGGAACGTTCCGCTTGGCGGCGGAGGGCTAAGCTCTCTCAACTCGTCATTCCGGGGCAGCGCGAAGCGCTGAGCCTGGAATCCATCGGGCCGCAGAGTTCGCGGATGAATGGATTCCGGGCTCGCGACTTCGTCGCGCCCCGGAATGACAGCCAGAGTGGAATGGCGGTCAAATCTGCCGTCCCACCAAATTCTCCACCTTCACCCCGTCGCGCTCCTCGATGATCTCGGCGATCATCTGGCGATGGCAGTGAGTGTGGTCGCGCTCGTAGCAGAGCAGGCAGACTGGACCCGCTTTCTTCACCAGCGCAGACAATTCGTCGAGCTCTTCCTTGGCCTGCGGCGTCTTCAGGTGCTTTGAGTAGATCTTCTCGAGCACTGCATACTCGCCGCTGCGCGCGGCGAGCCGCCCCTCTTTGGGCGTGCCGAGGGCCGCGAGGTGGACATAGGCGATGCCGCGCTCGTCGAGCCCCGCCGCGAGCTGCTTCTTGGAAAAGCCCGGCCGGCGCGACGACGTCACCGCGCGCACGTCGACCAGCAGCTTGACGCCGGCATGCTCGAGCTCGTCCAGCACCGCCTTGGGCGGTGTCTGCTCATAGCCGATGGTGAAGAGCTTTTTCGCTTTGGCCATGCCAAAACCTCAGGCGACCCGCGCGATCAGTTCCATGGCGCCGGCCGGCGCGCGCACCTTGCCCTCGTGGATGACATAGGCGAATACGTCGCGCGGCTCCTTCTTGGGCTTTGCCTTGTCAACTTTCGGCAGGTCATCCGGTTCACTACCCGAGGCCCAGGCCTGAAACCGCTTGCCCCAGGCATCGAGATCCCTGGGCGGATAGCAGGTCTTCAGCTCGTCATTGCCCTTCTGAAGCCGCGCATAGACGAAATCGCTGACGACGTCCGCAATCGCCGGATATTTGCCGTGCTCGGCGAATACCACGGGCGTCTCAAACTCGCGCAGCAGCGCGACGAAGTCGGGCGTGCAGAAGCTGTCGTGCCGGACTTCGACCACATGGCGCAGCGCGCGGCCATCGAGCTTGCGCGGCAACAGCTCCAGGAACTTGCCGAAATCGGCGCCGTCGAACTTCTTGGTCGGCGCGAACTGCCACAGCACGGGGCCAAGGCGGTCGCGCAGCTCCAGCACGCCGGAATCGTAGAAGCGTTTGATGGAGTCGCCGGCCTCCGCCAGCACCCTCCGGTTGGTGGCAAAGCGCGGTCCCTTGACCGAGAAGACGAAGCCGTCGGGCACTTCGGAGGCCCATTTGCGAAAGCTCTCCGGCTTCTGCGAGCCGTAATAGGTGCCGTTGATCTCGATCGAGGTCAGCTTCGATGCGGCATAGGACAGCTCCTTCGCCTGCGTGAGCTTCTCCGGATAGAATACGCCGCGCCAGGGCTCGAAAGTCCAGCCGCCGATGCCGATGAAGATGTTGCCCGATTTTTGCGACGCGGTTTTTGCTTTGGCCACCGGAGGATCTCGCGCGAATGAGGGGATGGCCTTCATCCTAATCAAACCAGATCTGATTGGCCAGTTGCGGCGCCCCGTCTAAGCTCGTCATCGGGATCTGCGATTATCGAGAGACAATATAGTTTTGAATAGTTTTGACAGTGACATAAACTCCTTTCTTCTGCATATAGTTTTACATCGAGCTAAGCTGCTGGATAATCAGCAATTTTTGATGAGCCGCAGCGCTTTGGCTCTCAGGCTCGTTCACATGAGACGACCTCGGCGAGACCGCTTCGTCTCCATGTTGCGGACGGCTATGGCCGATCGCTACATGGGCCATGATGCGCGCTGCACACACGGAGGCCTCGCCCGTACGTTAAATATGAATTGCGTGCCCCAGCGATTTCAGCGCGGCCTCGTGGAAGCCCTCGCTTTGGGTCGGGTGCGCATGGATCGTCCCCGCGATATCCTCGAGGCGCGCGCCCATCTCCAGCGCAAGGCTGAAGGCTGCTGAAAGCTCGGCAATGCCCGCACCGACGCCCTGGATGCCGAGCAGGACATGGTTGTCGGCGCGTGCCACGGTCCGGATGAAGCCATCCTCACGATCCAGGGTCAGGGCACGGCCATTGGCCTTGAACGGAAACAGGTCGGTCTTGATGTCGAAACCGGTCTGGCCCGCCTCGCTTGGTGACAGGCCGACGGTGACGATCTCGGGGTCGGTGAAGCAGATCGCCGGAATCGAAATCCGGTCCCAGGCGCGGCGGTGGCCGGCGACGATCTCAGCCACCATCTCACCTTGCGCCATCGCACGATGCGCGAGCATTGGGTCTCCCGTGACGTCGCCGATTGCCGAGATGCCGCGCATCGAGGTGCGGCATTTGTCGTCGATCCGGATGAAGGGGGCATCCATGTCGAGATCAAGAAGTTCAAGGCCAAAGCCGGAGGTCGCGGGCCTGCGGCCGACCGTGACAAGAATCTTGTCGGCATCAAGCGTTTTCCGCTCGCCGCCGGCCGTTTCGATTTCAAGCGCCGTGCCATCGGCGACGAGTACTTTTGCCTTCGCGCCTGTCAGAACCGAGACGCCGAGCGCTCGTAAGCGCCTGGCGACCGGATCGCTCAAGTCGCCGTCATATTGGGGCAGAATACGCGGTGCGGCCTCGACCACGGTAACGGCCGCACCCAGCTTGGCGAATGCCGTGCCGAGCTCAAGGCCGATATAGCCGCCGCCAACGACAACGAGCTTCTTTGGGATTTCGGTGAGCGCCAACGCCTCGGTCGACGAGATCACGCGGCCGCCGAAGGGAAGAAACGGCAGCGCGACCGGTTCGGAACCTGTCGCGATCACCACCGTTTCGGCACGGATCATTTGCGGACCAGATTGGGTTTCGACTTCGACGGTCTTGCCGTCCCGGAAACGGGCATATCCGGCCACGAGCCTGACGCCTGCTCGCCTCAAGAGACCGGCCACGCCCCCGTTCAGGCGCCGGACGATATTGTCCTTCCAGGCGATGGTCTTGGCGAAGTCGAGCGACGGCTTCGCCGTGGAAATGCCGAGTACGCTGTTTCTATCCGCGGCCTGCGCAACGGTTTCATACTCGGCGGCCGCGTGGATTAACGCCTTCGAGGGAATGCAGCCGACGTTAAGACAGGTGCCACCCGGCTTTTCAGCTTCGACAATGATCGTGTCGATGCCGAGCTGGCCGGCACGGATCGCGCAGGTGTAGCCGCCGGGGCCCGCGCCGATGACAAGGAGCTTGCAGGTGATCTCGTTCATCGCTCTATGCGTCAATGAAGATCATGGCAGGCGTCTCGAGCTGCGTCTTGATTCGCTGCACGAACTGCGCGGCATCAAAACCGTCGATCACGCGATGATCGAAGCTGGACGACAGGTTCATCATCTGGCGCGGTACGAAGGCCGCGCCGTCCCAATGTGGACGGACGGCGATGCGGTTGACGCCGATGATCGCGACCTCGGGATGATTGATGATTGGGGTGGTCGCAAGCCCGCCCATGGCCCCGAGGGACGTGATCGTGATGGTCGAGCCGCTGAGTTCGTCGCGCGAGGCGCTGCCTTTCCGAGCCGCTTCGGCGAGCCGAGCGACCTCCGCGGCACAACTCCAGATGTCGCGCGATTCAGCATGTCGAACCACCGGCACCACCAGGCCATTTTGTGTCTGAGTGGCGATCCCGATGTGGACGCCGTCATGTCGGTGCACGATGCCGGACTCGTCGTCGAAATGGGCATTCAGCATCGGCTGTTGGGCGATCGCGCGGACCATCGCGCGCATGAGGAATGGCAGCAAGGTCAGCTTCGGCTTGCCGGGCCGCTGCTGGCCATTAAGCTTGCCACGTAGATCCTCAAGTGCGGTGACGTCGACCTCCTCGACATAGGTGATGTGGGGAATGCGCGAGTTCGCGATCGACATCTTCTCCGCGATCTTGCGGCGGAGACCGGCGATCTTGATGTCTTCGACGCCGGTCTTCGTCAGGTATGTGGTCGCCGCGGCACCGACGGAACTGTGCGCAAGATGGGCGTCGAGATCGGCATGGGTGATGCGCCCGGCAGGACCCGTGCCCTGTATCTGGCGCAGGTCGAGGCCTGCTTCACGCGCGCGCAAGCGGACCGCTGGGGAAGCCAGCGGCTTGGTTTGCTCGCCGGGAGGTTCCGCAACCGCTGGCCGAAGCGGTGTCGCGGCCACAGGTTGAGCGACTGTTTTGGTCGTCTTCATCTCGGCCGGTGGCTCGGCCTTGCCTTCAACTTCCAGCCGAACGAAGTCCGAACCAATGGCGAGCACATCGCCCACATGCCCGGCGAGCCAGATGACGCGGCCTTCGGCGGGCGAGGGGATTTCCACCGTCGCCTTGTCGGTCATGACTGCACCGAGCACGGCGTCCTCGCGCACGATGTCGCCGACCTTCACGTGCCATTCCACGAGTTCGGCTTCCGCGATGCCTTCGCCGACGTCGGGCAGCTTGACGGCGCGTTCCGCCATCTCACGCCTCCAGCGTTTCGATCAGCGCACGGCCGATCCGCGCGGGTCCGGGGAAGTAGTCCCATTCCTGCGCGTGCGGGTAGGGCGTGTCCCAGCCGGCGACACGCGCGATCGGCGCTTCCAGATGATAGAAGCATCGCGTCTGAACGAGTGCGCAGAGCTCGGCACCGAAACCTGAGGTCAGTGTCGCCTCGTGCACGATAACGCAACGTCCGGTCTTCTTGACGGAGCTTTCGATGGTATCGAGATCGAGCGGCAGCAGTGTGCGAAGATCGATGATCTCGGCGTCGACACCGGTTTCGGTTGCCGCAGTCTCGGCGACGTGCACCATCGTCCCATAGGCGAGAATGGTGACGGCTTTGCCCGGCCGGCGGATCGCGGCGCTGCCGAGCGGAATGGCAAAATGTCCGTCGTCGACCTCGCCGAGATCGTGCTTCGACCATGGCGTGACCGGCCGATCATGATGGCCGTCGAATGGGCCGTTATAGAGCCGCTTCGGCTCGAGGAAGATCACGGGATCGGGGTCCTCGATAGCCGAGATCAGGAGACCCTTGGCGTCGCGGGGATTCGAGGGCACCACCGTCTTGATACCGCAGACATGGGTGAACAACGCTTCCGGGCTCTGGCTATGCGTCTGGCCGCCGAAAATGCCGCCACCGGTTGGCATCCGCACCACGAGAGGGCAGGTGAACTGGCCGTTGGAGCGATAGCGCAGCCGCGCCGCCTCGGAGACGATCTGGTCGTAGGCCGGATACATGTAATCCGCGAACTGGATTTCGACACAGGGTTTCAGGCCGTAAGCGGCCATGCCGACGGCGATACCGACGATGCCGAGCTCGCTGATCGGCGTATCGAAACAACGGCTCGTACCATATTTCGCCTGCAGGCCCTGGCTTGCCCGGAATACCCCGCCGAAATAGCCGACGTCCTCGCCGAACACGACGACATCGTCATCGCGCGACATCATCACGTCCATGGCGTCCCGGATCGCTTCGATCATTGTCCGCCGTGGCACGTTTCAGACTCCCGCTTCCTGGCGCTGGCGGCGCAGATGCGGCGGCATCGCCGCGAATACGCCCTCGAACATGTCGCGCGCGGATGGACGTTGCTCGGAATGAAGCGTGCCGTAGCTTTCGGCCTCCTTCTGTGCCGAGGTCACGGTGTCGAGGATCTCGGCCTCCGTCTGCTTATGCCGTTCCTCCGACCAGACACCGCGAACGATCAAATGGTTCTTGAGCCGGATCACGGGATCGCCCAACGGCCATGCCTCGGATTCCGTCTTCGGCCGATAGCCCGCGGGATCGTCGGAGGTGGAATGCGCGCCGACGCGATAGGTCACGTGTTCGATCAGGGTCGGGCCGAGATTGCGGCGTGCACGCTCGCAGGCCCATTTCGCGACGGCATGGACCGCAAGGTAATCGTTGCCGTCGACGCGCAGCGCCGGAATGCCGAAGCCAAGACCGCGTGCCGCGAACGTGCCGGAGCCGCCGCGTGCGATGCCCTGGAAGGTCGAGATGGCCCACTGATTGTTGACGATGTTGAGCACGACCGGCGCGCGATAGGTCGAAGCGAACACCAGCGCCGCGTGGAAGTCGGACTCGGCGGTTGCGCCGTCGCCGATCCACGCAACGGCGATCTTGGTATCGTTCTTGATCGCAGATGCCATCGCCCAGCCGACCGCCTGGATGTACTGGGTAGCGAGATTGCCGGAGATCGAGAAGAAGCCGTGCTCCCGCGAGGAATACATCACGGGCAGCTGACGTCCCTTCAGGGGATCGTGCGTGTTCGAGTAGATCTGGTTGGCCATGTCGACCAGCGAGTAGCCACCGGCGATCAGAAGTCCCGCCTGGCGGTAGGTCGGAAAATTCATGTCGCCCGGCAGGAGCGCCCTGCGGAAGGCGCAGCTCACGGCCTCTTCGCCCATATGCTGCATGTAGAAAGACGTCTTGCCCTGGCGCTGCGCCATCTGCATGCGCGCATCGAACGCGCGCAAAGTCATCATGTGCCGAAGGCCCTCGAGCAATTCGCTGTCAGAGAGCGTGCCCGCCCATGGACCGACGGCTTTGCCCTCGCGGTTGAGCACGCGGATGACAGAGAAGGCGAGGTCGCGGATCGCCTCGGCGTCCACGTCGATTTCGGGACGGTCGACCTGGCCTGCGCGGGGAATGCGGATGTTCGAGAAATCGGGCGTGCCGCCTGGGCGCACCGCGGGCTCCGGCACGTGCAGTTTCAGGGGCGCATGCTCCGCGGATTGAACCGCCTCGCCCCGCGGGATCATGGCGTCACGCATGAGGTTGGGTTCGGGCATTGGCATTCACCTCTCACCTCAATTGCATCGATGCAGAACAATGCACCGACGCGGCGAGCGAGCCGGTCGATGATGTCGCGATCATCAATGTCTATGGAAGCCGAGATGCGGCATTCGTTCGCTTCGGCCCGAGCGCTGACGGCAACGAGCCGTAGTCCCGCGACGCGCGTCTGGTCGAGCAGGCGGCCGAGTGCGGCGTGCATGTCGCTGGTCTGGAGCTCTAGAGAAAACACCGCATGTGTCTCGTTTTGTTAGTATATCGTACTGGCAAAGTTCGGGATTGTTGTTCTTTTGATCTGGGTATCCCGCGAATATGTGATATATATTTTCTGCACATTGGCCATAGGTCCAGAATGGAGTTCTTGGTATGGCGCCAGTCCGACATGCCACAGGGCCAGTCAAGGCTCCGCGCAAGGATGCGCTTCGGCTCGACGAGATCGATCGCAAGATCCTGCGCGCCTTGCAGCAGGATGCGCGCCTGACCACGGCGCAACTCGCCGACCGGATTGGCCTCTCCACCACACCATGCTGGAATAGACTGAAGCGCCTCGAGACGCAGGGCTATATCGATGGCTACGTCGCGCTGCTCAATCAGGACAAGCTCGGCCTGCCTGAAACGGTCATCATAGAGGTGACGCTCGATCGCCACGACGAGGAGGCGCTCGAACGTTTCGGCCAACTGCTCACGAGTTTGCCGGAGGTGATCGAAGCCTATCTCACCACCGGCGATTACGACTACGTCGTGAAGGTCGCGGTCGAAAGCACCGCCGGCTACGAGCGGTTTCTGCGCGAAAAGCTCTATCGCATCCCAGGCATCCGCCACAGCCGGTCGTCGTTTGCGCTACGCTGCCTGAAGAAACTGACCTCGGTGCAGGTCTAGTCAAATGCGCCGCGGCGATGAGAAGACGTCACACAATGTGACGTCTGCTCCTTGCGTTCCAGTTGAGAGAGTGGGGTTCGTCAGAAAGCGGTCTTCTTGCCGGTGATGCCGACATAGCTTGATCGCACCAGCGCTCACCAGCACCCATCCTTCTTGACGATCACATAGAAGGAATCGGCCGACAATATCGGCTTGTCGTCGGCGTCATAGCGCGTAAACCTCGTGACAAGCTAGCTCTTCGTCTTATTGGTTTACCCTCAATCCAGCGTCGATCAGTCCCTTGCGAAGAGCGCGCATCTGTGGATCGAAGGGGAGGGCAATGGGAAAGCACCTGCGCGGGGGAGTGCTGAATGCAGAAGCAATTCCGTCGGAGTGCTGGCCACAAAATGATGACGCCATCTGCGGAAAAACATTTCGCCGCAAGGGGTCGCACAATCCAGCTGACAGTAAAAACTCAGGGCGAACCGGTCTTCGATTGACATCGAAATGACTTGTCCTTTTGCAAAATCTGCAAAGACTCTATTGTCATTCGACCGCGATAACAGGAGAACAAGATGCGGATGCTGATCGCACTGGCGCTGGTCATGATGACGTCTGCTGCCGTTGCCGATGACGATGATGCTGGAGGGGCGCACAAGCTGGCGATCCAGGGCCGCGACGACTACTGGCACTGCCTGGCGCGGGAATATTCACGCGACAGCAATCAGGGCCTCTCGGAACAGGATTTTTCCCGCTCGGTCGCCGGCGCCTGTCCCTCAGAGCGGCAGTATTACCGGGTGGCGTTGCTCGACTATCTGACGATGCAATATCCCAACATCGATGCTGGCGCTCATCTCGCGACCGCGAACAGGGCGGTAGAATCGGCGCAGAAGGACATCGTGACGGCCTTCGCCAAGCACAGGACACCTCAGCGCTAGCTGGCTGCGAATTAACCGTCGGAACCTGCGGCCCTTCCGGCTGGCTGCGCTTCCGTGATATCAGAAGGGCTCACCGGAGCGGGAACGGGCAGGATGACGTCTGAGTCGGTCGGAGGCATTTTTGGCGCGATCGTCGCAGCTATCGTGCTGGCGGTTGCTGTCGTGTTCGGGCCGATCGGCCAATATGGCAAGCCGCCGAAGCCGAAGGCGGCGGCCCAGCCTGCGGCCGCGGCACCCGCGGCTCCGGCCGCGCCTGCTCCGCGCGGACCGGTCATCCGCGAAGTGCCAAACCAATAAGCCGGCCCTCTTGCGGAGGGCCAATGACGTTCCTATCTAGCTGATAACGGCGACGTTGCAGCTCACCGCTCCGGCGCCGGGACGACCTTGGAATAGCTTGGGCTGCGCCGGATGTACGCGCGGCTCGTTATTCTGGGGTCGTTGGCATTTTTGTACCCCTTTTTTAGGTGCGTTCCCCTCAAAACCCCGGCTTGGCATCGCAGGACGCGGCGGATATACGCTCCCCGTCATGAACGAAGCGATCAGACCAGCCCCCGAGCCCCCGCCGCAGGCCCCGCAATCGGGTCAGCGGTCGCCAGAGCTGTCCGTCGTCGTCCCCACCTTCAACGAGCGTGACAACGTCACGGTCCTGTACCGGCGGCTGGAGGACACTCTGGCCGGCATCGCCTGGGAGGTGGTGTTCGTCGACGACAATTCGCCCGACGGAACCTGGGACGTGGTGCGCGCGCTCGCCAGGCGCGACAGCCGCGTGCGCTGCATCCGCCGCATCGGCCGCCGCGGCCTGTCGGGCGCCTGCATCGAAGGCATTCTGGCCTCAAGCGCGCCCTATGCGGCCGTGATCGACGCCGATCTCCAGCATGACGAGACGCAACTGCCGAAGATGCTCTCGCTGCTCGCGAGCGGGCAGGCCGAACTCGTCGTCGGCAGCCGCTACATCGAGGGCTACAAGAGCGAAGGCTTCAACAAGCAGCGCGCCGGCGCCAGCGCGCTTGCGACCGAAGTCGCCAGGCAGGTGCTGCAGGTCGAGATCGCCGACCCCATGAGCGGCTTCTTCATGATCCGCACCGACCGCTTCGAGCAACTGGCGCCAAAACTCTCGGTGCATGGCTTCAAGATCCTGCTCGATGTCGTCGCGTCCGCGCGCGGCGGCTTGCGCACCGTCGAAATTCCCTACACCTTCGGCGCGCGCCAGCATGGCGAGAGCAAGCTCGATTCCATGGTCGCGCTCGATTTCCTGGGCCTCGTGCTGGCGAAGCTGACCAACGACGCGGTGTCGCTGCGCTTCCTTCTGTTCGCGATGGTCGGCGGCATCGGCCTCGTCGTGCATCTCACGACGCTTTTCATCGCCCTCGAGATCTTCAAGGCGCCGTTCGCGGAGGCGCAGGCCTCCGGCGCGCTCGTCGCCATGACCAGCAACTTCATCCTCAACAACTTCCTCACCTATCGCGACCAGCGGCTGAAAGGCTTTGCGATCGTGCGCGGCCTGATCGCCTTCTACATCGTCTGTAGCGTCGGCCTGTTCGCCAATGTCGGCGTCGCCTTTTCGGTCTACGACCAGGAGCCGATCTGGTGGCTTGCCGGCATGGCCGGCGCGCTGATGGGCGTGGTGTGGAACTACGCGATGTCCGGACTGTTCGTCTGGCGCAAGAAATAGCGCATCATGGGCGGGGCCGACGCGCGGATCGTCCGTAACACCGCGCTGATGATCATCGCGCTCGTCGTGCTGCGGCTGGTCGCTGCCGCCTTAACGCCGATCACCTTCGACGAAGCCTATTACTGGATGTGGTCGAAGAGCCTGGCGGGCGGCTACTACGACCACCCGCCGATGGTCGCCTACGTCATCCGCGCCGGCACCATGATCGCGGGGGACACCGAGCTCGGCGTGCGGCTGGTCTCGGTCCTGCTCGCGCTGCCGATGAGCTATGCGGTCTACCGCGCCGCCGCGATCCTGTTCGGCGGCGCGCGCGTGGCCGCAACCAGCGCCATTCTGCTCAACGTGACCATGATGGCTTCCATCGGTACGCTGATCGTGACACCGGATGCGCCGCTGCTGGTTGCTTCCAGCTTCGTGCTGTTCTTCCTGGCCAAGGTTCTGGAGACCGGCCGCGGCGCATGGTGGCTTGCGGTCGGAGCGGCCGTCGGTGCGGCGCTGCTGTCAAAGTACACCGCGATGTTCTTTGGCGCCGCGATCCTGATCTGGCTCGCGGCGGTGCCGAAGCTGCGGCGCTGGTTCCTGTCGCCCTGGCCCTATCTCGGCGGCCTCGTTGCGCTCGCGCTGTTCTCGCCGGTGATCCTCTGGAATGCGGATCATCACTGGGTCTCGTTCGCAAAGCAGCTCGGGCGCGCGAGGATCGAGGACTTCCGTCCGGTCTTCATCGCCGAGCTGATCCCGACTCAGATCGCGTTCGCAACACCCCTGGTCTTCATCCTCGGTGCGATGGGCCTGCACGCGCTGACCTGGCGCCGGGCCGGCGCGCTGGCCTCGCGCGTGCTGATCGAGGCGATGTTCTGGACCATCGTCGCCTATTTCGTCTGGCATTCGCTGCATGCCCGCGTCGAGGCGAACTGGTTCGCGCCGGTCTACCCCGCCTTCGCGGTCGCGGCCGCGGTCGCCGCCCACATCGCGCAATGGAAGCCGCGACAGCAGGACCTTGTCGCATTCTGCCTGAAATGGGCGGCCCCCGCCGGCATCGCGATGTTTGCGGCCCTCATCGTGCAGGCCAATACCGGCTGGCTGTCCGGCTATCGCCGCGACGCCACCGTGCGCAGCGTCGGCGTCGGCTGGCGCGCGCTCGCATCCGAGATCGAGGCGGTCCGCGCGAAGACCGACGCGACCTGCATCCTGGCGCCGGACTACGGCACCACCGCCTGGCTCGCCTTCTATCTGCCGCCCGGCACCTGCGTGGTCCAGCGGGACCAGCGTATCCGCTGGGTCAACATGGGCGAGCCCGATCCGCAACTCTTGGCCGGCAATTTGCTCTATGTCGACGAACTCCGCGCCGGCGGTCACCCCTTCTTCAACGAGATCTTCGCGCAGGTGACGCGCGTTGCGGAATTGCAGCGCAAGCGGGGGCCGTTTGTCGTCGAGACCTACGGGATCGATTTGCTGGAGGGCGCCAGAGGCGATGTTCTCGACCGTTCGCCGCCGCCGGAAGCCCGGTAACGGGTTTCGAGCTCGCAGCCCGCAGCGTCGGCCTCAGTCGCGGTCTGTCCCGGCTGCTGCTCTTCGTGCCAGAACCAGACGGTGACCGCACTGGCGCGGCCACGAACCTTCGTCTGCAACGGTCCCGTCAGAATGCCGTGGGGATCACCGTGGAAGTCGGCCGCGTCCAGCAGGGTATCGCTGAACGCGAGCCGCGCATCGTGCTGGGCGGCGACCTCCATCAACCGGTTCGCCACGTTGACGTTGTCGCCTGTCGCGGTGATGTGCTGGTGGCTTCCGCCGAGGCGCGAGGCGACGATCGGACCAAAATGCGCGCCGATCTTGAAGCCGAGCTGATCCCTGTATGGTGCTGGCAGCGATGCCATCCAGTCTTTCACAACGCGGTGCAGCTCGAGCGAGCATTTGACGGCACGCGCAGCGTCGTCAGGCGTTGGGCGCGGCAGGCCGAACAGGATCATGGCGCCGTCGCCGAGGAAGCCGGTGATCATTCCACCGGACGAGACCGCCGTCTTGTCGACCAGCGCATGAAACGCCTTGAGCAGCTCGCGAAGCGTGTCCGGATCAAGCCGTTCGCTGAGCGCAGTGAAGCCGGAGAGGTCGATGAAGACGATGGCGGCATTCTGGCGAACCGGCTCGCTGAGGAAATCGGGATCGCGCGCCAGCCACTCCTGTACGGCGAGTGCCTGGAATTGCGCCAACGATCTGCTCTTTGCTGTCAGGTACTGCGTCCTGCGGCTGCCCGCCCACAATTGCACGCCGGTAAAGATCGCAACCGGCGGCACCGCGGCCGCGAGCGTGGTTGCGGCGTTGAGCCAGATACCGTGCGTGAACGCGAACAGGTTGAGAGCGGCCCACGCCATCACCACCACCACGGCAGCAATGAGGCCGATCGCGCTGCGCCGCCAGGCAAGCAGACCCACCAGGACCATTGGCAGCAGGATCGCGGCGAATGCGTCCGCGACATGAACCTTGCGGTCGCGCACGATGCCGTCGCCGGCGACGAGGTGCGTGATCGCGGTCGAGACGACCTCGACGCCGGGCATCAGGGTGTCGAACGGCGTCGGGAAGAAATCGCCGCCGCCGGACACCGATGCGCCGATCACGACGATCCGGTTCTCGATTGTCCCGCGATCGAGCGTGCCGTCGAACACGTTCTGCGCGCTCAACGTGCGGATCGTGCGGCGCGGGCCGTAATATGTAATCGGTAGCGAAAAGTCGGTGTCGGTCGAAACCGTGCGATCGCCGAGCATCAGGTGATCGGGCGCAATCGTCAGCGGCTGGCCGAGCGCGCGGCTCGCAACACGCAGCGGAAACGACAGCTCAACCTTGTCGCCGGTCCGGAACAGCATCGGGACCGAGAGCGGGGAGCCGGACTGCCCCGTCGCAACATTGACGATGCCGACCTCGGCGTGATCGGCGAAGGCCGGCAGCGGCAGCAGGAAACGCTCGGCCTGGGGCAGGGCGGCGAGCGGCCCTTCGCTGCTCCTTGCCACGGTATCGCTGGTGGTTGGAAAGATCGCCGCGGCGGCAAGCACCGTTGGGCCGCCAGCGAGCGAACGCGCCAGCATGGCATCGCCGAGTCTGGCGCCTGGATCGACCAGCAGGAGGTCGACGGCAATCACCTTCGGCTTGAACTGCGCGACGGCATCGACGACGCGCGCGAGGTCGGCGCGGGGAAGCGGATAACGGCCGCCGCGCTTCACGACGGTGTCGTCGATCGCAACGATGGTGACGAGATCGGGCGGAGGCTGCGCGCCGCGCGCCAAGGTTCGCAAGTCCGTCAGCGTCGCCTCGAGACGATCGAGAAACCGCAGATGGCCGTTCGCGTGAGCGACGTAAATGGCGGCGCCCCACAGCGCAGTGAGGACGAGCGCAACCAGGATCTGAACACGTCGGCTACTCATACCCTTCGTTCTGCCGTCACCTATTGTCCGAACCTCTATTGTCCGAGTCTTATTGTCCGAGTCTTGCCATCAAGGCGTCGATGCGTGGCTGGCCCCAGCGCTTGACCTCCGCCATGCTGGTCGCCTCGACGTCGACGCCTTCGCCCGGTCCGAGCACGACGGCCCGTCCGCGAGCCCTGCGGCTGACGCCGACACGTCCGTCGGCGACGAATACGGACGTCTTGCTGCCGTCGGCGGCATCGACGGCCCATCTCGTGCCGCGCACCGCGGCGATCGCCTGCGGCGTCAGCACCTTGAAGGGATTGCCGCGGGGCTTCTTGGGAACTTCGACCAGCAGTGCCTTGCTGCTCAACTCGACCGAGTCGATATGTCCGTCGCGGTTGGCGTCCTTAAGTTCAAATCTGGCGCCATTTTCCGCAACGATCGTGATGCCGTTGTCGCAGCGCCAAGTCTGCGTATGAGCGGTCTGCGTTCCCGCGGCCGACGGCGATGACGTGCAACCCGCGCCGGCAGGCTGCGCGACAGCCTGTCCGATCAACAAGAACGACGACGCCAGAGACCAAAATCCGGCGTGTGCGACCCTTCTCATGCCAGCCTCCATTGGCGTGCTCGGCACATTTCAAGGCAATCTTGATACGGTACCGTATCACGCGCAGAGGCTGCCGAAAAGTGCCGAGATGGGACCTATTTTGTCGCTGGGCTCTTTTCCAGATCGTGAGCAATCAACTCTGGGTCAGCGCGCCGTGTAGCGTGGGCGTTCGGCGCGCGATGAGACCGATGTCAGCCGGCGCATCGCGTGTCGCATCAGAGGAGTCCGCCAGCCTCGCGCAACGCTCCGTCGCTATGATCCGGCGGCGTTCAAGATCACGAAAAGGCCGTGGTTGGATGCGTCATGAGATGTGACCGGAGGGGGCAGATCATCGCGCCAAACCGGTCGAGAAATATGGTTAACAACTTCGTCTAAGTCCGTAATTCTGCGGACTTTTTCCCGAAATGGGACAGCCTTTGCGGGATGCCCCATATCCGCCCGAACTTAATCCGCATTTAACTAAAAGTCGCCTTAATGACGCTCCGACCCTCTGCGAGATGCAGTTCTCGGACCGTGACCAGCAGCGGCACTTCGAAGGGGGACTGAGTGACACCGTCCTGGACGCAAGGCGAATGAGTACGAGTATCGCTGCGCAAAGTAACGCGGCACGGAAGTCCAAGAAGAATTCTCGGAAGTCTTCCCGGAAAGTGACCACCCAGACCATCGTCGGCGCCGCCGCGATCGGCTGCCTCGTGCTGGGCGCCGGCTGGACCGTCTACAACAACGTCTTCGGCGCGAACGTCTATCCGACCGTTGGCACCGCCGGCTACGACGAGCCCGTGATCAAGCGTGCGCCGAAGGTCGCGCTGCGCGAGGCCGGCGAAGCGGTCAGGGAAGTTTTTGCGATGCTGCCCGATCGCGGGCGGGTGGTCACGCCGATGACCCGCGAAATGTTCAACGAGCGTTTTGCCGCCGCAGCCCCGCAGAGCGTGGCGTCCAACGCGGCGAGCGCGGCGCCGCAGGCGCCCGCCACGAACGTTGCCGACGCCAAGGAGACCGCGAAGCCCGCCGCGCCTGTGAAGGTCGCGGAAGCGCCGAAGGCGCAAGGCCCCGCCAAGATCGCAGACGCCGCAAAGGCCAAGCGCGGCGCAGATGCGCCGGTGCAGCTTGCCTCGGCCGAGCCGGCCGAGACCGCGCGCGTGCCAGAGGCGAAGCCCAAGTCTTTCGCCGATCGCGCGAAGGCGGCGGTGATGGCGATCACCGGGCCGCGGCAGTCGATGGTCGAGAAGCTCTGGGGCAAGCGCGAGCCGTCAGGCGGCCTGCTTGCTTACGCTTCAGCCGATGCGAGTGTGACCGCGAGCATCGCGCCGAAGGAGCAGAACCCGATGCTCGGCGGTGCGCCGCCCTATGACCGCGACACGGCGGTCTACGACATCACCGCCAAGACGGTGTATCTGCCCGACGGCACGAAGCTCGAGGCGCATTCCGGCCTCGGCTCGAATCTCGACGATCCGCACTCCTCGCGTGTCCGCATGCGCGGCGTGACGCCGCCGCACATCTATACGCTGAAGCCGCGCGAGGCGCTGTTCCACGGCGTACCGGCGTTGCGGCTGACGCCGATCGGCGGCGAGAACGCGATCTACGGCCGCGACGGCCTGCTCGCGCACACCTTCATGCTCGGACCCAACGGCGATTCCAACGGCTGCGTGTCGTTCCGCGACTACTCGGCCTTCCTTGATGCCTACCGCAACAGGGGCATCCGCAAGCTCGCCGTGCTCGCGCGGGTGGAGTGAGACCTTAAGCCGTCACTGTCTTGCGCAGCGCCATTTCGGTCGCAATCGCGTCCCGCACCGCGGGCCGCGCCTGCATGCGGGCGAGATAGCTGACCAGCGACGGCCATTGCGCAATGTCGACGCCTGCGGGACGGAGCAGCAGCAAGGCCCAGGTGAGATGCGCATCCGCAACGGTGAAGCGGTCGCTGACCAGGAATTCGCGCTCGGCGAGATGCGTGGCGGGCATCGATAGTGTCTGTCCGATTCTTGCACGCGGCTTCGCAAGCGACGCCTCGTCCTTGTACCAGAAGCTCGGAAACAGGAACGCCTTGTGGATCTCGGCGCCGATGAAGCTGAGCCACTCCTGCAGGCGATAGCGATCGGGATCGCCGGGCCGCGGCGCGAGACCGAGCTCAGGCTTCAAGTCGGCGATATATTGCAGCACCGCTGCGCTCTCGGTCAGCCGTTCGCCATTCTCCAGGACCAGCACCGGCACGGCGCCTTTTGGCGAAACGCTACGGAAGTCGCTGCCGTCGTCCACGACCTTCTTGGTCCAGAGATCGACGAGGTGATAGCGCGCCTCGATGCCAGCCTCCATCAACGCAATACGGCTTGCGAGCGAGCAGGCCATTGGCCGGAAGAAGAGCTGCAGCATGTGTTGATATGCTCCGTGTTCGGATTTGATCAGATCAACGCATCGCTGCGCGCGATGATGGCAAAGCGGTCAGACAGTTCGGCGAGTGCAACGTCATGAACGGTTCTGGCTGCGATCGTGCCGCCGCGGCCGTCAGGCAGGTCGCGCGTCGCGCAGGCATCCGAGGCAATCGTGGTGCGCAGACCGAGATCGAGCGCGGCGCGCGCGCTCGAGCTGACGCACATGTGGGTCATGAAACCCGCGATGACGATGTTCTTGCGCCCGGTCGCGGCAAGCCGTGCTTGCAGGTCAGTGCCGGCAAACGCATTCGGCAGCGCCTTTTCGATCACCGGCTCGGT
This sequence comes from Bradyrhizobium sp. UFLA05-153, assembly GCF_054185185.1. NCBI lineage: Bacteria > Pseudomonadati > Pseudomonadota > Alphaproteobacteria > Hyphomicrobiales > Nitrobacteraceae > Bradyrhizobium > Bradyrhizobium sp. UFLA05-153. The sequence goes on along the minus strand of NZ_JBBIAM010000018.1, from coordinate 61,717 downwards.
TGCGAGCGGCGCCAGGCTCGCAATGATCGCGCCGCGCTCCGCCTCGCGGTCGAACAGGCCGCCCGATCGGCCCTTGTGCGCGATATGGAGGATCGCCGCACCGCTCTGCCGCGCGCGGGCCAACAGTTGCGCCGCGCGCGCGATGGCCGCCTCCGCATCGGGCAGCGCCAGCGGGCCTGCGCGATATTCGTTCTGGAGATCGATCAGGACGAGACAGCTCTCGCCGAGCCGGGGCAGGCTCAAATCAGCGCCGGCGAGTTCGAGCAGGGTCTTGGGAGCGGTCATGGTGAGGCTGCCTTTCGGTGACGTCAGATCGACAAAACCTAGCGCAGCTCCGGCCTGCTATTGTGCAGGAATATTGCAGCATATGGCTGCGAATTTGCAGGCGTGGCGCCGTGCGTGCTAAATGGCTGCATGAACTGGGACGATCTCCGCATCATCGCGGCCGTGCGGGAGGAGGGCACCTATGCCGGTGCCAGCGCACGGCTGCGCATCGATGAGACCACGGTCGGGCGCAGGCTCGCCCGGATCCAGCGCGACCTCGGCGTGCCCCTGTTCGAGGCGGTCGACGGATTGCGCCGGCCGACCCGCCATTGCGAAGCGGTGCTCGAGCACGTCAAGGCCATGGCGGCGCATATCGCCGCGATCGATCGCATCGGCGAGAGCGAGCCCGGTGCAGTCGGCCGCTTGCGTATCGCCTCCACCAATACGGTCGCCGAGGAGCTGCTGGCGCCGCGCGCGCAAGCTTTTCTGCGCGACAATCCCGGGCTGACGCTGCAATTCCTCACCTCGAGCGAGAATGTGAAATTCTCGCGCTGGCAGGCCGATCTGGCCATTCGCCTGCGCAAGCCCGACAAGGGCGATTTCACGATTTCGAAGCTCGCCGACGTGCGCCTGTATTTCTTCGAGCCGGCGGATCGGAGCGACATCGACCCGATCGTGTGCGGCTATCCGGACGAGCTCGACGCGATCCCCGAGGCGCAATTCTTGCGCGCGAAGCGGCTGAAGAATGCGCGCTGCGTCACCGACAACATCCGCGTCATGCGCACCCTGATCCAGTCGCATCAGGTGATCGGCGTGCTGCCCGAATACAGCTGCGAGGCGTTGCTCGTCGATCGCAGCCTGCGCGCCACCTTGCTTCCCCGGCGCCGCGACGTCTGGCTGCTGGTGCAAAACCACCTCAAGCGCGATCCCGCAACGCGTCTGACGATCGAGTGGGTGCGCTCCTGCTTCAAGGATTTCGCGAAAAGCTAACGGCTTCCGGCGACCAATCTCGCGGCTTCGCGCGCCGAATTCAAATTGTCGCAAGAATCACGCTTGCAATCGAGCTCGGCTTGCCTTATGAGCGCGCTCCTTCGCGTTGGCCATGTGTTCGGGCTCTCTGAGACCCGACTGGCGCGGGCCGGTCTCCGGTTTCGTGTTCCGCCGAACGAAGATGCAGGATGTAGCTCATGGAGAGCGTCGGGGTAAAATCCGAAGGCATCGGTTCGATTCCGATTTCTTGTACCAACCAAAGGATAGCTCAGTGGTAGAGCAGATGACGTTTAATCATCGTGACGCGGGTTCGAATCCCGCTCCAGCGCTCCGTTTCAGCCTAGAAAGCTGATTCCTCTGAAGGGGACCGGACGCGCGCTTCAGTCGCAGTCCGGCCGTTTTGCCGAAAGGCTTTCCGTCCGCACAACGACACTGTGAGACCGGCTTTGCGCCGCGGGTAGATACCGCTTGCGCCGATGCCGGGTGGCTCCGTGCGACCGCTCGACACACGTCGGGCGATTGCGCGCGTGCGCCCGTCATCACGCAAGCTCAAGCCCCGGCCCGCCGATTTCTCAGGAAGCGTCGTCCGCGTCCTCACGTCCTTTGCAAACGAAACCCGCCGTCCGGCCGCGTCTGGCCGGAGGGCAACATGATGGAGGCGTGCCATGAGCTGGCATTTGCTGATGCTGAACGTGACGGTGAAGGATGGCGAGCGTGCGTTGCTCACGCGCAACGGGCAGCTCGTGCGCGTGCTTGCGCCCGGTCGGCATCGCCTGTTCGATCCCCTGCACGAGCTGAAGGCTGAAGTGCTCGATGTGGTTCGCAGCGAATTCTCTGCGGATCGCTACGCGGTGCTGAAGGCCGCACGGCCTGATCTTGCCGCCGAGCTGTTCGAGGCGGTCGAGACCAAGGCGGACGAGATCGCCATCGTCAGCCTTGACGGACGGCCCGTGCACCTGATGACGCCCTGGCAGGTGCGTGTCTACTGGAAGGTCGCAACCCGCATCGATGTCGAGCGCATCGATGTGTCGCGCGATCCCCAGGTCGATGCGCGGCACCTGACCATGATCGAGCGCAATCGTTCGACCGTCGTGAGCGAGACGGTGGTCGAGAACCACGAGGCGGGCCTGCTCTATGTCGAGGGCCGGCTCGTGGAGCGGCTTGCGCCCGGCCGGCACGCCTTCTGGACCGTCGGCCGCAAGATCGAGGTGAAGCGCCTCGACCTGCGGCCCCAGGCGGTCGAGATCACCGCGCAGGAGATGCTGACCAAGGATCGCATCGCGCTGCGGGTGACGCTGACGGCGTTCCGCAGGATCGTCGATCCCGAGCGGACGGTTGCGACCGTGCCCGACGTGGATGCCTGGCTGTACCGCCTGGTGCAGTTCGCGATCCGCGAGGCGGTGGCGGGCCGAACGCTGGACGAGGTGCTGTCGGCGAAGGCGGCGCTGGATGCGGAGCTGCGCGACTATGTGCGCGCACGCGTCGCGGTATCCGGCGTCGAGGTCACCGAGCTCGGCGTCAAGGATGTGATCCTGCCCGGCGAAATCCGGGAGCTGGTGAACAAGGTGGTGGAGGCGGAGCGGGTCGCGAAGGCGAACCTGATCCGCCGGCAGGAAGAGACCGCGGCGACGCGTTCGCTTCTGAACACCGCCCGCCTGATGGAGGAGAACCCCCTGCTGCTGCGGCTCAAGGAGCTGGAGTCGCTGGAGCGGCTGGTCGAGAAGGTCGGCCGCATCGACCTCCATGCCGGTGACGGCGAGGGCCTCGATGCCCTGCTCACCCGGCTGGTGCGCCTGAAGGCGCCCGAGAGCGCGTGACGTCAGAAAGGCCGCCCACGGGCGGCCTTTCGTTTATCCGGTGAACGAAGTGCAGGGACACTGCGACCAAGGTGAGGCGAGTATTGAGTGCGCCGAGCCGCGCGACAGTCTCGACGCGTTCGAAGGTATCGCGGGCAGGATTATGACCACTCTTCAAGAATCCGTTCGTCCGAAGCCGCGATCCAGTGAATGGAAGGCGGTTCTGATCCTGATTCTGTTGATCCCGGTGCTGTGGTCGCCGCCGCTCGTGTTTCGCTTCTTCCTGTTCGAGCCGTTCAGCATCCCCTCCGGCTCGATGGCGCCGGCGCTGCTAACGGGCGATTACGTCCTCGCCAGCAAGTATGCCTATGGCTACGGCCGCTACTCCTTTCCCTATGCACTACCCTTGTTCTCGGGGCGCATCTCCGCATCCGATCCCGTGCGCGGCGACATCGTGGTGTTTCGCTCAGGGATGGATTCGAACGTCGACTACATCAAGCGCGTGGTGGGGCTGCCCGGCGACCGCATCCAGATGCAGGAGGGCGAGCTCGTCATCAACGACCGCCCGGTCGCGCGCGAGCGGTTGAAGGATTCCCCCAGCGCCAACGTGTGCGGCCTCGATCGCGCAAGAGTGAAGCGTTGGCGCGAGACGCTGCCGAACGGCGTGAGCTACGAGACCTATGACTGCATCGACAACGGCCTCTACGACAACACGCTCGTCTTCACCGTGCCGGCCGGCCACGTCTTCGTGCTCGGCGACAACAGGGACAGCTCGACCGACAGCCGCGTGATGACCTCGATCGGCTACGTGCCGATGGACAATCTCGTCGGCCGCGTCAGCCGCATCTTCTGGTCGATGGACGAGGACGGCGACCCGCGCATGGAGCGGTTCTGGAAGGTGGTGAGGTGAGGGGGCTGCAGCTCTCTCAGCTGTCATTCCGGGGCGCGCGAAGCGCGAGCTATGATGCGCAATTGCGCATCTGAGAATCCATAACCCCAGGCGCTTGCAATGGCCTAGTACGTCTACATCCTCGCGAGCAAGAAGCACGGCACGCTCAACATCGACGTGACCAACGACCTCGTACGCTGCGTTGGCGAGCACAAAACGAAAGCCGTTCCCGGCTTCACGACAAAGTACGGCGTCGACAAGCTCGTGCTGTTTGAGGTCTACGATGACGCAGCGATGCCATCGCGCGCGAGAAGGAGCTCAAGAAGTGGCGGCGCGATTGGAAGACGCGGCTGATCGAGGAGCAGAACCCGAACTGGGACGATCTCTATTCCGGGATAACCAACTGACGTTCGTGGTTATGGATTCTCAGATGCGCAATTGCGCATCATAGCTCGCGCTTCGCGCGCCCCGGAATGACGGGCGGAGAAAGTGCGCATAAAAACAAAAACCCCGGCATCGCTGCCGGGGTTTCGCATTTCTTGAGTTTGCCAGAACGGCTGGATCAGAAGTCCATGCCGCCCATGCCGCCGCCCGGGGGCATGGCGGGGCCGGCAGCGGCCTTCTTCGGCAGCTCGGCGACCATGGCCTCGGTGGTGATCAGCAGCGCCGCCACGGAGGAGGCGTTCTGGATCGCGGTGCGCACGACCTTGGTCGGGTCGATGATGCCCTTGGTGACGAGGTTGCCGTACTCGCCGGTCTGCGAGTCGAAGCCGTAGGCGTACTGATCCTTCTCGAGGATCTTGCCGACGATCACCGAACCGTCTTCGCCGGCGTTGATCGCGATCTGGCGAGCGGGCCAGGACAGCGCCTTGCGCACGATCTCGACGCCGGTCTTCTGGTCGTCGTTCTTGGTGCGGATGCCCTTGAGCTGCTCGGAAGCACGGAGCAGGGCGACGCCGCCGCCCGGGACAATGCCTTCCTCGACCGCGGCGCGGGTCGCGTGCATCGCGTCATCAACGCGATCCTTGCGCTCCTTGACCTCGACCTCGGTCGCGCCGCCGACGCGGATCACCGCGACGCCGCCGGCGAGCTTGGCGAGACGCTCCTGGAGCTTCTCACGGTCGTAGTCCGAGGTGGTCTCCTCGATCTGCGCCTTGATCTGGGCCACGCGCGCCTCGATGTCGGCCTTCTTGCCGGCGCCGTTGACGATCGTGGTGTTCTCCTTGTCGATCATCACCTTCTTGGCGCGGCCGAGCATGTTGAGCGTCACGTTCTCGAGCTTGATGCCGAGATCTTCCGAGATCGCCTGGCCGCCGGTCAGGATCGCGATGTCCTGCAGCATGGCCTTGCGGCGATCGCCGAAGCCCGGAGCCTTGACGGCCGCGACCTTCAGGCCGCCGCGCAGGCGGTTGACGACCAGGGTCGCGAGCGCCTCGCCTTCGACGTCCTCGGCGACGATGATCAGCGGCTTGCCGGTCTGCACCACGGCCTCGAGCAGCGGCAGCAGCTCGTTCAGCGAGGAGAGCTTCTTCTCGTTGATGAGGATGTAGGCGTCGTCCATCTCAACGCGCATCTTGTCGGCGTTGGTGACGAAGTAGGGAGAGATGTAGCCGCGGTCGAACTGCATGCCCTCGACGACGTCGAGCTCGGTCTCGAGCGACTTGGCTTCCTCGACGGTGATGACACCCTCGTTGCCGACCTTCTTCATGGCGTCGGAGAGGAACTTGCCGATCTCCTGGTCGCCATTGGCCGAGATGGTGCCGACCTGGGCAATCTCGTCGTTCGAGGTGACCTTCTTGGAGTTCTTCTGGAGGTCCGCGACGACGGCGTCGACGGCGAGGTCGATACCGCGCTTGAGGTCCATCGGGTTCATGCCGGCGGCAACCGCCTTGGCGCCTTCACGGACGATCGCAGCCGCGAGCACCGTCGCGGTGGTGGTGCCGTCGCCGGCCGCGTCAGCGGACTTGGAGGCGACTTCGCGCACCATCTGGGCGCCCATGTTCTCGAACTTGTCGTCGAGCTCGATCTCCTTGGCGACGGTGACGCCGTCCTTGGTGATGCGGGGAGCGCCGAACGACTTGTCGAGGACGACGTTGCGGCCCTTCGGACCGAGCGTGACCTTCACGGCGTTGGAGAGGATCTCGACGCCGCGCAGCATGCGGTCGCGGGCGTCGACGCCGAATTTCACTTCTTTGGCTGACATATTGGTTTCCCTGAGTTGTCTTGGTCTCATCTCACCCTTGGCGAGGCGCCCGGCAGGCGCTCCTCAGGGGTGAGCGGTGCGAGCGGTTGAATTAGGCGGCCTTCTTCTTCGAAGCGGGAGCTTCGAGCACGCCCATGATGTCGCTTTCCTTCATGATCAACAGGTCCTGGCCGTCGATCTTGACCTCGGTGCCCGACCATTTGCCGAACAGCACGCGGTCGCCGACCTGGACGTCGATCGGGATCAGCTTGCCGCTCTCGTCGCGGCCGCCGGGGCCAACGGCGATCACTTCGCCCTGCGAGGGCTTTTCCTTGGCCGTATCGGGAATGATGATGCCGCCAGCGGTCTTCTCTTCTGCGTCGATGCGCTTGACCACGACGCGGTCGTGAAGCGGACGGAATTTCATGCAGTCCTCCTAAGCATTTGCACGAGATGGAGATTTTTGGGTTGTTAGCAGTCGATGCCCGCGAGTGCTACGCAGGCAAAATGGAGATAGGACAGGTTTTTTACGGGAGCAAGGGCTTCTAGCAGAAAAATCAGCACTCAGAAGGCCTGTCTGCCAAAAACATTTACCATCGTTAACCGGGCCTCGCCGGCTATTAGCAGGCGCCGCGATCTGCTGCTAAAGCATTGAATTTCAACAACTTGTTAAACTTTTGGGCTTGAGATGGGGTGGCAGTGTGCGTCACATTTCTCTCATGTGAGCGCATCGTTTCCGGGTGGCTCTTTAGGGCAGTCCGAGTAGGCCACCCCTTGAATATGCGCTCCTGAAAAGGAGGCTGGCATGGGCTTGCGGGTTGGGGGCGTTTCCGACGACCTCCGGAAACAGTTGCTGGGTTACGGGCTGACGACGGCGCAAATTCTTTACCGGATGCCGGATCATCCTTCGCTGCTCCAGACCTACATCTGGCAGAACTACGATCTGTTTCCGAAATTCCCGGCGCTGACGGATTTCCTCGCCTTCTGGGAGGAGAAGCTCGACGGCCCCCTCTATTCGGTGACGGTGGCGCATTCCAAGCTGATCAAGCCGGCCGAACTGCGCGCGGTCGACGGCGTGTTCAGGCTGCATTGACGGCTTGGACGGATCTGTAGGGTGGGCAAAGCGAAGCGTGCCCACCTCTTTGGTCGCCACGGCGCAGAAGTGGTGGGCACGTCGCTTGCGCTTCTTTGCCCACCCTACGGTTTTGAGAATTCGTGCTAGCCTTTGCCTCCAGAACAAGAATGGGAGGAGGCCATGGCCAAACGGAAGGTGACCTCGCGCAGCGCGGCGCAATCGGCGGTGAAGAAGAAGTGGCACGGCAACAAGGTCGCTACGCGATCTTCAGCCCGCAAGGCGGTGAAGGCAAAAGCTCGCACCACACCTGCGAAAACACGCGCCCGGCCCAAGCAACGCATCGCCGTCAGCCATCACCGTGAGGAGGATTTCAAAGCCGACGGCCTGCGCACCTACGCGCATTATCGCGATCTCGGCATTGCCGCGGCAACGCACGGTCTCGCGCAGGCCCACGTCATCCGCCTGCTGCCGCCCTGCAATCCGGCCGAGGTGTCAAAGCTCCACTATCACGACGTCGAATTCCAGATGGTCTACGTGCTCAAGGGCTGGGTGAAGACCTACATGGACGGCCAGGGCGAAACGCTGATGAAAGCCGGCAGTGCCTGGACGCAGCCGCCGAAGATCAAGCACATGATCCTCGACTATTCCGACGACGTGGAATTGCTGGAGATCATCCTGCCGGCCGAGTTCAAGACGGTGGAGATCACGGCGTAAGCGCGCCAGGAATTCCGCCGTCATTGCGAGCGAAGCGAAGCAATCCAGAAATGTATCCGCGGATGCACTCTGGATTGCTTCGTCGCTTCGCTCCTCGCAATGACGGGCGGAGAGAGCCTAATTCAGCACCCCCACGATCGCGCCCATCAGGCACGTCGTCAGTGTGCCCGACACGATCGACTTCAGCCCAAGCGCGTTGATCTCATCACGGCGCTCCGGAGCCATGACGCCGAGGCCGCCGATCATGATGCCGAGGCTCGCGAAATTGGCGAAGCCGCACATCGCATAGAGCATGATCAGGCGCGAGCGCGCATCGAGCGCGTCGGGGGCGAGTCTTGACAGATCGACATAGGCGATCAGCTCGTTGAGCACCGTCTTGGTGCCCATCAGGCTGCCGGCGGTGACGGCCTGGTCCCATGGCAGCCCCATCAGCCAGCACACCGGCGCCATCACGAGCCCCAGCACCCGCTGCAGCGAGATCGCGGTGCCGCCGACATTGGGCAACAGGCCGAGCACCGCATTGGCAAGATAGACCAGCGCCACCAGCACGATCAGCATGGCGACGATGTTGAGCAGCAGCTCGAGCCCCGCGGAGGTGCCCTTGACGATCGCATCCATCGTACCGGAGGCGTGCATGTCAGGGTCTTCGAGCGAGCCGCCGGTGAGCCGGTCACCGGTCTCCGGCACCATGATCAGGCTGATCAGGATTGCGCCCGGCGCGCCGAGCACGGAGGCGATGACGAAATGCGCGGCCGCATCCGGGATCAGCGGCGCAAGCAGCGTCGCATAGAGCACCAGCACGGTGCCGGCGATGCCGGCCATGCCGCCGGTCATCACCAGGAACAATTCGCTGCGCGTCATCTGCGCCAGATACGGACGCACGAACAGCGGCGCTTCCACCATGCCGAGGAAGATGTTCGCCGCGGTCGACAGCCCGACTGCGCCGCCGACCCCCAGCGTGCGCTCGAGCAGCCACGCCATGCCGCGCACGATCGGGGGCAGCACGCGCCAATAGAACAACAGCGTCGTCAGCACGCTCATGACGAGCACGATCGGCAGCGCCTGGAAGGCGAGGATGAAGTCGGCGCCGGGTGCCTTGAGGTCGAAGGGCAGGGGGCCGCCGCCGACATAGCCGAACACGAACGACGTGCCGGCGCGCGAGGCCGCCGAGATCGCCCCGACCGCGTCGTTGATGGCGCCGAAAGCATGCGCGACGAATGGCAGCTTGAGCAGGACGATCGCGGTGAGGAAGGTCACGACGAGGCCGATTCCCGCCTGGCGCAGCGATACCGCGCGACGGTTCTCCGCCAGCGCGAAGGCGATCAACAGCAATGCGAAAACGCCGAGTGCCGATTGCAGTCGCAGCATGATGTCCCCAATCCCGCAATGATTATGGCAGCCGGGCCGTCGTAAAGGCAATGCCGGGCGCGCCGGAGCCGACCGGTTGTTGACAAGACCTCCGGCCTCAGTCACGCGTCAACGTCAACACCAGCCGCGCGGGGCGCCACGGGCCTCGCTCAAGAGCAGCCAATGTCCGCGAACCCGCCGGTCAGAGCCGGCGAACTCATCAAGCACCCGCCATTCCTCTTCTTCCTGCTCTCGCGCAGTCTGTCGCGTTTTTCCAGCCAGATCGCGGCGGTTGCGATCGGCTGGCAGATCTACGATCTCACGGGTTCGGCCTTTGCGCTGGGCCTGGTCGGGCTGGTGCAGTTCCTCCCCACAGCGCTGTTGGTGTTCGTCGCCGGCCACGCCGCCGACCGCTTCGAGCGCAAGCGCGTCGTCCAGCTCTGCCAGCTCGCGGAAGCCGCCACCGCGCTCTATCTCGCCGCGAGCACATATCTCGGCGCGATCGGCGAGGTGCAGATCTTCGTCGCGACCTTCGCGCTCGGCATCGCCGGCGCGTTCGAAAGCCCGACCACCGCGGCACTGCTGCCGCTGATCGCGCCGCAGGGCTCGCTCCAGCGGGCGACTGCGATTGCCAGCGGCGCGGGGCAGGTCGCGACCATCACCGGACCGGCGCTCGGCGGCTTCGCCTATGCGGTCGCGCCGCACTTCGCCTATGCCGTGATGGTGCTGTTCTGGGTTCTGGGCATGATCCTGACCGGTTTCATCCAGCCGGGCCCGCAGGCGACCGCCAGGGGCGCGGCGGACGATGACATCTTTGCCGGCGTGCGTTTCATCCGCTCCAATCCGGCGATCCTCGGCACCATCTCGCTCGATCTGTTCGCGGTGCTGTTTGGCGGCGTCACCGCGCTGTTGCCGATCTATGCCCGCGATATACTCCAGGCCGGCCCTCTCGGTCTGGGCGTCCTGCGCGCCGCGCCTGCGGTCGGCGCCCTGATGATGACCATGGTGCTGGCACGTCACGCCATTGCTCGTCACGTCGGCATCAGGATGTTTCAGGCGGTGATCGTGTTCGGTATCGGTACCGTCGTGTTCGCGCTGTCGCAGTGGATGTGGCTCTCGGTGCTGGCGCTCGCGGTGCTGGGCGCGGCCGATACGATCAGCGTCGTGATCCGTTTTTCACTGGTGCAGCTCGCAACGCCCGACGAGATGCGCGGCCGCGTCGGCGCGGTCAACTTCCTCTTCATCAACGCCTCGAACCAACTCGGCCAGTTCGAGAGCGGGCTCACCGCCGCGCTGTTCGGCGCGATGCCCGCCGCCGTGCTCGGCGGCATCGGCACCATCGCGGTCGCGCTGCTATGGATGAAGCTGTTCCCGAGCCTGCGGAAAGTGGAGCGGCTGGAGTAAAATGATACCGTCGGCGCCGCTGCGCCTACTGTGCATGGGGTTGTTTTCGGTTTTTTGAGAGCAGGGGCGACGCTCTCCCCGCAATGCGGGGAGAGCGAGAGACAGAGTTAGCCGCGTCCCACGAACGGCATCTTGGTCGCCATGACCGTCATGAACAGCACGTTGGCGTCTAACGGCAGGCCGGCCATGTAGGCGACGGCATCGCCGACCGCATTCGCGTCCATGCGCGGCTCGTGCTTCGTCGTGCCATCGGGCTGCAACACGCCGGGACCGTTGACCATGCGGTCGGTCATGGGGGTGGCGGCATTGCCGATGTCGACCTGGCCGACCGCGATGTCATAGGCGCGGCCGTCGAGGTTGGAAGCCCTGGTAAGGCCCGTGATCGCGTGCTTGGTCGAGGTATAGGCGGCCGAGAACGGCCGCGGCGCGTGCGCGGAGATCGAGCCGTTGTTGATGATGCGGCCGCCGCGCGGGTTCTGGTCCTTCATGATGCGGAAGGCGTGCTGGGTGCAGAGGAAGGGGCCGGTGAGGTTGGTGTTCACCACCGCCTGCCACTGCTCGAGGCTGAGATCCTCGAAGTTCACGGGAGGCGCGCCCATGCCGGCATTGTTGAAGAGCACGTCGAGCCGGCCATAGGTGTCCTTGACCTTGGTGAACAGCGCGGCGATCGAGCCGGGGTTGGTCATGTCGGCGGAGACGCAGAGGCTCTTGCCTGCGGGGCCGAGCTTTGCGGTCTCCTCGAGCATCTCGAGCCGGCGTCCGGTCAGCACCACGGTGAAGCCGGCGTTCATCAGCGCCAGTGCGGCTGCGCGTCCGACACCGGTGCCGGCGCCGGTCACCACTGCGATCTTTTTCGCTTCACTCATCGTTTCCTGCCTTTTCTTCTCTGTCAGGTTTTGGGTTCTTTGTCGTTCTTGTAGGGCGGCCGCGGAATGTTCTGATGCGCGGCGCGCAAGGCCGCCGACCAGCGCGAGCGCAGGTCGTGGAAATAGGGCTCGCCGGCCTCGATGCGGTGGTTGAGGTCGGCGTCGCAGGCATCGGTGCGAGCCACCAGCACGTCGATCGGAAGGCCCACGCCGAGATTGGAGCGCATGGTCGAATCCATCGAGATCAGGCCGGTCTTCAGCGCCTCATAGAGCTCGATATCGTAATGCATCGCGCGGTCGAGCACCGGCTTGCCGTATTTATGCTCGCCGATCTGAAGGTACGGCGTGTCGGTGGTGCACTCGATGAAGTTGCCAGCCGGATAGACCATGAACAATCGCATCCGCGAGCCCTTGATCTGGCCGCCGAACAGGAACGAGACGTCGAAATTGATGTCCTCGGCCTTGAGCGGCGCAGCCTCGGTGGCGTGCACTTCGCGGATCGCACGGCCGATGCGCTGTGCCGCCTGGAACATGGTCGGCGCGTTCATCAGCGTCTCGATGTCGCCCGTGTCGGGATCCTCCATACCCTCGGTCAGCGTCGACAGCACGGACTGGCTGATCGCGAGATTTCCGGCGCTGGCGACCGCCATGATGCGATCGCCGGGCTTGGAGAAGATGTGCAGCTTGCGGAAGGTCGAGACGTTGTCCAGCCCCGCATTGGTCCGGGTGTCGGCGATCATGACCAGACCTTCCCGAACCAGGATTCCGCAGCAATAGGTCATTTCTGTCCCCGAACGCGAACAAGTTGCGCAAGACTAGTAGCCAATTTCGCGTGGCCCTCCAACCCATTTCCCCGCCCGCGGCCCCGTGAAACCTTTCCTTGGCGCGCGCCGTAGCAACCCGCTAGAAGGCAGGTGAGGGACGAGGGAGCGGGCGATGAGAAAGCTGGTGATCGGCAGCCTGATTGCGGCTGTGCTGGGCATGACGAGCTCTGCGGCCATGGCCGGCCCGTGGGAGGACGGCATGGCTGCCTACAACCGCGGCGATTATGTGCCGGCGATCCACGTGTTCCGCGGCATGGCGAAGGCCGGCAATGCAAAGGCACAAGCCATGCTGGGCGCGATGTATCAGCGCGGGCAGGGTGTGACGAAAAGCTCGGCGCACGCCTTCATGTGGCTGAGCCTGGCTGCTTCCCGCGGTGATGCCACGGCCAAGGCGGAGCTCAGGACCGTCTCCGCGACGATGACGCCGGAAGACACGGCGCGCGCGAAAGAGATGATGCAGGCCTGCGAGACGTCCGACTACAGGAATTGCGAGTACTGATTTCCAGCGCCGTCATTCCGGGGCGATGCGAAGCATCGAACCCGGAATCCCGAGATTGGGGCGCGAGATTCCGGGCTCGCGCCAAGAGGCGCGCCCCGGAATGACGAGCTAGACAACTATCCCTGCCACTGCGATTGCGACTGTCCGGAACGTCCGGCCTGATCCACCTTCACCGCGACCGTCAGCGTCTCCGCGCCGCCGCCATAGCGGGTACCGCGCACCGGGGCGGCGCCGAGATAGTCGAGCCCGATCGCGACGCGGACATGGGCATCGGTCGAGCAGATGCAGTTGGCGGGATCGAAGCCGACCCAACCCAAATCAGGCACGAAGGCTTCCGCCCAGGCATGGCCGGCGTCCTGGTGGACGGTGCCGTCCGAGCGCAGGAAATGGCCGGAGACGAAGCGCGCCGGCACGCCGGCTGTGCGGGCGCAGGCGATGAAGATGTGCGCATAGTCCTGGCAGACGCCGCGCTTGAGCGTGAACGCCTCGACCGCCGAGGTGCCGCTGTTGGTCGGGTCCTCGTCGAACGTCATGTGCTCGCTGACCTCCGACATCAGCGCGTGCAGGAATCCGAGCGTGTCGCTCTCGGCTTCGCTGCGCAATTGGCGCGCGAAGCTCGCCATCGCCGGATTGACCGCGGTGAGCTCGGTCGAGCGCAGGAACAGCCCCGACGGAAAGCGCTCGTCGGCGCCGCGCAGCACGCCGCCGGTGTCGTGGGTCTCGATCAGGCCTTCGGCGCTGATCTTGATGTCGGCGACGGGGCCACAGGACAGCACATGGGTGACGTTGCCGAAGGCGTCCTCGTGCATGTCGAGCTTGGTGTCGGTGGAGACGTCGATCTGCCATTCCGCCACATATTGCCCGTCATGGCTGCCGGGCGTCATGCGCAGGATCTGGATCACGCTCGTTGCCGCCGGCTCGTAGCGATAGGTCGTGGTGTGCTGGATTCGCAGGCGCATGGTGTTTTGATTCCGTCATTCCGGGGCGGTCCGCAGGACCGAGCTATGGTGCGCAATTGCGCCCCAGAGAATCTCGAGATTCCGGGTTCGCGCTGCGCGCGCCCCGGAATGACGAGGGCTGAGGTGGGTCCCTGTTCGGCTAAATCAAATACTGCTTCGTGACGATTTCGCCCAGCCTTGAATTGTCGGCGATGAATTCCTGAATGAATTCATGCACGCCGTGCTGGAAAATGTCGTTCATGTTGGAGTGTTCCAGCCGGTTGCGGATGCCGCGGGCGTGGCGCTGGGCCGGGCCCTGGCGGCCATAGGCGACGCCGATCTGGTCGAGATTGCGCACGAGATTGCCGTAGCAGCTCGCCAGCGACCGCGGCAGCGTGTCGTTGAGGATCAAGAGGTCCGCGATCAGCCAGGGTTTCAACGTTTCGCGATAGACCCAGTGATAGGCGGTGAGCGCCGAGACCGAACGCAGGATCGAGCTCCACTGATAGAAGTCGAGCGGGCCGCCGACGTGTTCCTCCTCCGGCAGCAGCAGGTGGTACTTGACGTCGAGAATGCGCGCCGTGTTGTCGGCGCGTTCCAGATGCAGGCCAAGCCGCGAGAACCAGTAGGCATCGTTGCGCAGCATGGTCCGGTAGGCCGAGCCGTCGAACCGCAGCGATGTCTCCTGCACGAAGCGCAGGAATTTTGCCAGGTCCTCGCGCGTCGAGGCGCCCTTGCTCCAGACGGCCTGGAGCTCGATCCAGGCCGAGTTGATGGTGTCCCACATCTCGCTGGTCAGCGCAGTGCGCACCGAGCGCGAGTTCAGCCGCGCCGCTTCGATGCAGTTCCTGATCGAGGACGGGTTGGTCGAAGAGAACGAGAGATAGTCGATGACGTTGTGCTCGTTGGCTTCCTCATAGTTCTGATAGAAGCTTGCGGCGACGCCGGCGGTGAGCAGCGCCGAGTCCCATTCGTTAGTCTTGCCGACATAGGTTGCCGGCAGAGCGGTGACACGCAGCGTCGCATCGATGGTGCGCGCGAGATATTCGGCGCGCTCGACATAACGGGCGAGCCAGTAGAGGTTTTCGGCGGTACGCGACAGCATTCTCTCTACTCGTCCAGTATCCAGGTGTCCTTGGTGCCGCCGCCCTGGCTCGAATTCACGACCAGGGAGCCTTCCTTCAGCGCCACGCGGGTGAGCCCGCCCGGCACGATGGTGGTGCGCTTGCTGCCCGTCAGCACGAAGGGCCGCAAATCCACATGGCGCGGCGCGAGGCCGCTTGCGGTGCAGGTCGGGCAGGTCGACAGCGCCAGTGTCGGCTGCGCGATGAAACCTTCGGGCTCGCGCTTGAGCTTCTCGCGGAAGGCTTCGATGGTCGCTTTCGTCGCGGCGGGGCCGATCAGCATGCCGTAGCCGCCGGAGCCGTGCACCTCCTTGACGACGAGCTCGCTTAAGTTGTCGAGCACATAGGCGAGGTCCTTCGGCTCGCGGCAGCGCCAGGTCGGCACGTTCTTCAGGATCGGCTCCTCGCCGAGGTAGAATTTCACGATGTCCGGCATGTAGGAGTAGATCGCCTTGTCGTCGGCAATCCCGGTGCCGACGGCGTTGGCGAGCGTGATGTTGCCGGCCGCATAGGCCGACATCAGCCCAGGCACGCCGAGCACGGAGTCGGGGCGGAAGGTGAGTGGATCGAGGAAGTCGTCGTCGACGCGGCGATAGATCACGTCGACCCGCTTCAACCCCTCCGTCGTGCGCATGAACACTTCGTTGTTCTTGACGATGAGATCTCTGCCCTCGACGAGCTCGATGCCGAGCTTGTCGGCGAGGAAAGAGTGCTCGTAATAGGCGGAGTTGTAGACGCCGGGCGTGAGCAGGGCGACCGTCGGCTCGGCCGAGGCACTGAGCGGCGCGACGGAGCGCAAGGCGGCCAGCAGCTCATCCGGATAGCGCTCGACCGGCGCCACCCTGTGGCGGGCGAACAGGTCTGGAAACAGCCGCATCATGATCTCGCGGTTTTCCAGCATGTAGGACACGCCGGACGGCGTGCGCGCATTGTCCTCCAGCACGATGAAATCGTTGGCGTCGACCCGGACGATGTCGATGCCGGCGATGTGCACGTAGACGTCGTGCGGCACCTGCTGGCCGTTCATCTCGGGCCGGAACACCGGGTTGTGGAAGATCAGGTCGTCGGGCACGACCTCGGCGCGCAGGATATCGCGACCATGATAGATGTCGCGCAGGAACATGTTCAGCGCGCGAACGCGCTGCTTGAGGCCCTTCTCCAGGAGCGCCCATTCCTTGCCCGACATGATCCTGGGAATCACGTCGAACGGGATCAGCCGCTCCGTGGACTCGGAATCCCCATAGACCGCGAAGGTGATGCCGATCCGGCGGAACAGGAGCTCCGCTTCCTGGCGGCGATATTCGAGCGCCTCGGGAGGCGTCTCCTCGAGCCAGCGTGCCAGCTCCTGATAGGCGGGGCGCAGGTCCCCGCCGGGAATGTTCATTTCGTCAAACGCGACTGCCATAGATCCCGACTGTTCTCCCCAGGCGTTGCGCCACTGGTCAGGTCGTCTAGGTCTTGGTGAAGACCGCAACGTCCTGTGGCCATGCTTGCGAGAGTGCATGACTTACCCCGGTAGTAGCAAGGGCCGGGCCAGCGCGATAAGCATGGACTGTGGGCATTTGCCTGACATGGCCGGAAAGGTGCCTGAAAAAATGGCTGAGGACTGCTTATTTCGGCAGCAAAACCGCGTGACTTCAACGCGTTACCTCGGCAAAGTCGACGCTACAGGTGAGGGACAAGTTTATGAGCGAGATCGTCACGGCGGGCATTCTGGTCATTGGGGATGAGATCCTGTCCGGCCGGACCAAGGACAAGAATATCGGCTTCATCGCCGAATACCTGACCAATATCGGCATCGACCTGAAGGAGGTCCGGGTCGTCTCCGATGACGAGCCCGACATCATCGCGGCTTTGGATGCGCTGCGGCATCGCTACACCTATGTCTTCACTACCGGCGGCATCGGGCCGACCCATGACGACATCACCGCCGACAGCGTCGCAAAGGCCTTCGGCGTCGGTATCGATCATCACCCCGAGGTGGTCGCCCGCTTCCGCGAGCGCTGGAGCGAGCAGGATTTGAACGAAGCCCGCCTGCGCATGGCCCGCATCCCCGACGGCGCCGAGCTGATCCAGAGCGCGACCATTCTCGCCCCCGGCTTCAAGATCGGCAATGTCATCGTGATGGCCGGCGTGCCGTCGATCATGCAGGCGATGATGGATATCGTCTCGCCCAAGCTGAAATCCGGCGTGCGCATGCTCTCCGAATCGGTCCGTGCCAATGCGCGGGAGGGCGACATCGGCGGCCCCTTGCGTGCAATCGCCGGCGCCCATCCCGACACCATCATCGGCAGCTATCCCTTCATGGACGAGGAGCAGAAGCCGAACACCAATCTGGTGGTACGCTCGCGCGATCCGGAGAAGTTGGCAGCAGCAATGGCAGCGGTGAAGGAAATGCTGGCGGGATTGAGCATCACCCGCTAGCAGAAGACGATTGCGAGGAATGGAGACGACGATGGGTGAGGCACCGGAACTG
This sequence comes from Bradyrhizobium sp. UFLA05-153, assembly GCF_054185185.1. NCBI lineage: Bacteria > Pseudomonadati > Pseudomonadota > Alphaproteobacteria > Hyphomicrobiales > Nitrobacteraceae > Bradyrhizobium > Bradyrhizobium sp. UFLA05-153. Next base: position 44,329 of record NZ_JBBIAM010000018.1, on the reverse strand, counting down.
AGTGCGCAGGAGCGGGCCGGCAAGGCCTTTCCGGTCTCGTGGGACCAGTTTCACCGGGACTGTCGGGCACTGACCTGGCGCCTCAACGAGGTCGGCCCGTTCCACGCGGTCATCGCGATTACCCGCGGCGGCCTGGTGCCGGCCGCGATCGTGGCGCGCGAGCTCGGTGTGCGCGTGATCGATACCGTCTGCATCGCCAGCTACGACCACGACAAGCAGGGTGATTTGCAGGTTCTCAAGGGCATTTCCGACGCGGCCATAAAGCTCGGCGGCGGCACCGGCAAGGGGCTTCTGATCGTCGACGACCTCGTCGACACCGGCAAGACCGGCAAGCTGGTCCGCGAAATGTTGCCGGAGGCGCATTTCGCCACCGTCTACGCCAAGCCCAAGGGCCGCCCGCTGGTCGACACCTTTATTACGGAAGTCTCGCAGGACACCTGGATCTTCTTCCCCTGGGACACAGCGCTGTCCTATCACCCGCCGCTCCGCGACGGTGCGGCGTAAGCCACGGGAGCCGATCACGATGGCCGGACGTGCGCGGTTGGCATGGTTCGGCGTCGTCGTCGCGTTCGCAGGGACACTGCTTGCGGCTGAGGCCCGATGCCAGGATCGCCAGGCCTCGGCTCTCGACCCTGCCGTGATCGAGGACATCGTGGTCGGCAGCCGCGTTCTCGCCGACCTCGGCGTGCTCGACGGCTTTGGCCATGTCAGCGCCCGTGATCCCAAAAATCCCGATCACTTCCTGATGTCGCGCTCGCTGGCGCCGGCGCTCGTCAGCGCCGACGACATCATGGAGTTCGATCTCGACGGCAATGCCGTGGATGCCAAGGGGCGTAGCGTCTTCCTGGAGCGCTTCATTCACAGCGAGATCTACAAGGCCCGTCCCGATGTGATGGCGGTCGTGCACACGCACTCGCCTGGCGTGATCCCGTTCACGATCAGCCAGGTTGCGCTGCGCCCGGTCTTCCACAACGCGGCGTTCCTCGCCGCGGGTGCGCCGGTCTGGGACATCCGCAAAGACTTCGGCGAGACCAACATGCTGGTCAGCAATTCGGCTATCGGCAAGGGACTGGCGCTCGCGCTCGCCGACAAGTCGGTGGTGCTGATGCGCGGCCATGGTGATGTCACCGTCGGCCCGTCCGTGAGAGTCGCGGTCTTCCGCGCCTACTACACCGACGTCAACGCGCGGCTGCAGTCGCAGGCGATCGCGCTTGGCGGCGAGGTGAACTATCTGACGACAGCGGAGGGCGCCAAGGCCGATGCGATCAATCTGCAGGTTCTCGACCGTGTCTGGAACCTGTGGAAAATGCGCGTCACCGCGGCGCCACCAAAATAGTGCCGCTGCAAAACCGCGTCATGCCGACGGGCGAAATCATCGCCGCCCCACATCGCGGCATGTTCACGGGCAACCGCGGCATCATCCATGATCCCGCGACGAAGACGCTGCTCAAAAAGCGCTGGTCGACGCCGGCCTGGTTGACCTGCACGTGCGAATTCCGCGGCCGTCGCCGCGAGGTGATGGCGACGCAGAGCTGGACCGAGCTGTTCTTCCTGGACGAGGCCACCGCGCTTGCTGCCGGACATCGTCCCTGTTTCTATTGCCGCCGCGACGATGCCAATCGCTTCCGGGCCGCATGGGAGAAAGGCAATCGCGTGCATGATGCGCGCATGCACGACATCGACACGGTGCTGCACCACGAGCGACTCGATCACGGTCAGAAACGACTGCATGCGCTGCTGATGCCGCTCGACCAGCTTCCGGTCGGCGCAATGGTGAGCCAAGGCGAGGAAAGCTTTCTGGTCACGCAGGGCAGGGTGCTGTTGTGGTCGCCGGCGGGCTATGTGGAAGCGAAGCGTGAGCTCGACGAAGCAATGCTGCTGACACCGCCGTCGACGCTGCGCGCACTGCACGCCGGTTACGAGGCTACACTGCATCCCAGCGCAAGGACCGTTCCCTCCCCCCTTGCGGGGGAGGGCTAGGGAGGGGGGTAGCCCCGGGTGAGGTCAGCGCTTGTGGCACCCCTTCCCCAACCCTTCCTCGCAAGGGGGAAGGGAACGCAGTGTGCTTGTGACTCTAGCGCAGCGGCCGTCCCTGTTCGTCCACTGTCATCCGCGCATCGCGCAGGGCCCATTCGCGGATCACCTGGCGGCAGCGGGCGAACTCCGCATCGCTTGCCGTGCCGGTATCCTTCGCGGCGCGCTCCACCATCGCCTTGCAATTGACGAGCACGGAACGATCCTCGGCGTGCGCCGGCAGCGCAAGCGCTGCCAGCAATCCGATGCTGCACGCAAGCCGCATCAACTCAGCCTCTCGCGCGCGAGCGCAGCGCCGGCGCCGAGCGCCATCAGCTTGGCTTCCGCGATCTCTCGCCGCATCGGCGCCATGCCGCAATTGGTCGTCGCGATGATGTTGCTCTTGGGCACGAATTTCGACACCGCGTCGATCACCTGAACGACGTCGTCCGCCGTCTCCACCGTGTCGCTGGCGACATCAATGACGCCGGCCTGAACGATCTTGCCCTTCAACAGCGCGAGCAGATCGAGCGGCACCTTGGAATTGCGGCATTCGATCGCAACCTGCTGGATCGAGCTCGCGTCGATCGCGGGGAAGATCTGCTCATACTGCCGCCATTGGCTCCCGAGCGTTTCCTTCCAGTCGGTATTGGCCTTGATGCCGTAGCCGTAGCAGATGTGCACGGCGGTCGTGCAGGTGAGGCCCTCGGCAGCGCGCTCCAGCGCCTTGATGCCCCAGTCGTTGACCTCGTCCATGTAGACGTTGAAGGCGGGCTCATCGAACTGGATGAGATCGACGCCGTCGGCCTGCAGTGCCTTGGCCTCCGCGTTCAGGAGGTCGGCGAACGCAAAGGCCATCTTGACCCGATCGCCGTAGTAGCGATCGGCAATCGTGTCGATGATGGTCATCGGGCCGGGCAGGGTGAATTTCAGCTTCTTCTTGGTGTGCGTCCGCGCCACGCGCGCCTCGAAGGCGTGGACGCGATCTTTGAGCTGCAACGGCGCGACCACCTGCGGCACCATCGCCTTGTAGCGATCCTTGCGGATTCCCATCTCGACCTTGTGCGCGAAGTCGATGCCCTCGATCTTCTCGAGAAAACCGTGCACGAAATGCTGCCGCGCCTGCTCGCCCTCGGTGACGATGTCGATGCCGGCGTCTTCCTGGATCTTCAGCCAGATCAGCGTCGCGTCGCGCTTGGCGCGCAGGAGCTCGTTCCCCTTCGACTTCCAGGGCGCCCAGAGCATGTTCGGCTCGGCGAGCCATTCCGGTTTCGGCAAGGAGCCGGCGATGGTGGTCGGAAACAGCATGGCGCCCTCCGTATCTGATATCATTGCGCACCTTCCTGCCATGTCTTAACGTCGAGGTACAGAACAACAAAAGTCGGCTCATATTCCGGCGGTCTCGACAGGGAACAAATGGAGACAAAGGAAACCCCATGATCGAGTTCTTCTTCGACTGCTCCAGCCCCTGGACGTATCTCGCCTTCCACAACATCCAGCCGCTGGCAAAGGAGCTCGGCGTCGAGATTTCCTGGCGGCCGATCCTGGTCGGCGGCATCTTCAACAGCGTCAATCCGAGCGTCTATGCGCAGCGTGAAATGCCGGTGCCGCTGAAGGCGCGCTACATGCTGAAGGACCTCGGCGACTGGGCGCGCTCGGCGGGCCTGTCGATCAAGATGCCGCCGACGGTTTTCCCGGTGGACAGCGTGAAGGCGATGCGCGGCTGCATCTGGCTCGGCAAAGACATGCTGCCGTTCGCGACCGCGGTGTTCGAGGCCTATTGGGGCGCGGACAAGGATATCTCGCAGGACGCGGTGCTCGCAGACATCTGCAGGACGGTCGGCGTCGACGCGCAACAACTCTTCGCCGGCATTTCCGAGCAGGCGATCAAGGATCAGCTCAAGGCCAACACGGAAGAGGTCGTCGCGCGCGCGGTGGCTTCGGCTCGCCGACGATCTTTCTCGACAAGACCGACATGTATTTCGGCAATGACCGGCTGCCTTTGATCCGCGAAGCGCTGCTTCGCCGCAAGGCGAGTGCGGCCTGATGGTGCGGGCTGTCGTTTGCCGCGAGCTCGGACCGCCCGAAAGCTTGCGGCTCGAAACATTCCCGTCGCGGCCGCTTGGGGAGGGCGAGGTGCGGGTTGCGATCCGCGCCGCCGGGCTCAATTTTCCGGATATTCTGATGGCGGCCGGCGAATATCAGCTCAAGCCCGAGCTGCCGTTCACGCCGGGTGTGGAAGCCGCAGGCGATGTGACCGAGGTCGATGCTGCGGCGCGCGGCATCGCCGTCGGCGACAAGGTCATCGTGAAGATGCGCTACGGCGCGTATGCCGACGAGGCCGCCGTGGCGAGCTCGCAATTGGTACCGATGCCGTCGACATTCGACTACGCGGAAGGCGCGACCTTCCTCGCCGGCCACGGCACCGCCTATCACGCGCTGATCGATCGCGGCGGACTCCAAGCTGGTGAGGTGTTGCTGGTGCACGGCGCCGGTGGCGGTGTTGGGCTTGCAGCGGTTGAAATGGGCAAGCTGCTGTGCGCCACCGTGATTGCCTGTGCCTCCTCGGAGGAAAAGCTTGAAATCGCGAAAGCAAAGGGTGCCGATCACCTGGTGCTCTATTCGCGTGAACCGTTTCGCGACGCCGTAAAACGTATCACGGACGGCAGAGGCGCCGACGTGGTTTTCGATCCTGTCGGCGGCGAAGTCTTCGAAAGCAGCCTACGCTGCATCGCCTGGGGCGCGCGCGTGCTGGTGATCGGCTTCACTGGCGGTATTGGACTTGCGCGCACCAATCTTCTGTTGATCAAGGGCGCGAGCGTGCTGGGGGTGCGTGCCGGCGAAGCCGTGCGAAGAAATCCGGCGCTCGGACAGGTCCGTTTGGCGGCGTTGTTGCAATGGGCCGAGGATGGGCTGCGCCCTAACGTCTCGCATCGCCTGCCGTTGGAGGACTATGCGAAGGCGATGCGATTGCTGATCGATCGCAAGGCGATCGGGCGCGTGGCGCTGGTAATGGATTGATGCTGCGTAGGGTGGGTTTAGCGAAGCTAAATATTTTTTGAGATACGCGGTGTGACGGCCTGATACGGTGTGGGACACGTAAACCCTTACGGTTACAGGCTTTCTGGCGTATCTCGCCTCTATCTTGCCGTCTCTCAGCGTACCCTACTGTATCGCCGTTTTTGTTAGCGCAAGCTGACACGCAACCCTGAGAGACTGCATCATGAAAGCGAAGCTCACCGACACGGGCATACGCTGCTGCTCGTCGCCGAACGTGACGGCGAAAATCCAGAGTTTGCGTTCGCGCCTGAAGGTGCGCCGCCAAGGCTGCGCTTTGGGGAGACCTACTTAATCCCGGATGCAGAAGGAAAGGAAATCCCGGCTCGACAAATCTACCCCCCGTGAAAAGTTGCTTGAGTGGATGAAAGACGCCGATGACATCGAGTATCTCAAGGCACTTTCACAAGCAGACCTTGCAATCCTGTATTGCGAGCGCCTTGGTTGGGGAGGGGCAAACAAAGCGTAGCATATCGAGAGAATTTCATTCTAGGATTAAATTCCGTAACTTACGGGGACTAAGGTGCGACCGCCGCCGCGTTCGGAACCCTCCGGGGGTTCTACTTTTCTGACCCCGCCCCGGCCCCTTTTAACGATGTCCGCTATGCCCTCAACAGCAGCAAAGCGGACGTCGCACGAGGTCGCAGATGGGCCAACACGTGACATTCGCCGAATTAAAGAGGCCGCCGCCTTACTTTCGGACTATGCGGCTTTGTTCGCGCAGGACCGCGTTGTATCGGTCGATCTGGCCCGCAAGTCTTGACCAGCTTTGAGCAATATTCCTCAGAATCATAGCCTCTTCGTCGCACTTCGACTTTTTGGTCATGCGAAGGCATTCCGCCGCCTTATCTTGGCAGTGCTTCGCGCTGTCCATTGCCATTTCTCGCGCCGGATTCGGCCTTTGGTTTAGTACCCGTGAGTTGCCAGCCATTTCCAGCAAATGTTGTACGGAGGCGGGGATATTCTCCCCTTCGTCTCTGCGCTGCTTCAACTCGGCAGCGATTTCGGTCGTGATATTGCGCGACCATCCGTCGGCGGTGTTGAAGGCGACGATGCGCACCGGATGACTGTACGCGCCGTCCAAGAGGTCGCGGATTAGCATCTCGCGATACGTACCCTCATCATCGTCGGTCTCGCCCCAGGCGCGGCCTACCCATGTCCCAAAGGCGTCCAGTAGTACAAGATACATGTCATGGTCCGCATCCTGCGGCATGATCGATGATGGTGAGCTCTGCGGCGACGCAGCTTCGAAGCGGGCTTTCTCCGCGTTCGGATTCTCTTCAAATGTATGGGGCTGTGAGCGTCGTCGCATGGCGCACTCTTTCCAAGGCTAGAGTGAGGCGGGAGCGCCTGACGGGCGATCTCATCACCAATACTGACAGGGGTCCGCGCGGTGATGGCACCTAACGCCTGTCCGGATTGCAGGTTGCTATTCGATCGAGAGCATTGATCAAGCCGCCTAGGTAGTCCCGAGAACGCTAAGCCATCGTGTGTTCTCGGTTAATTGAAAGTAATGTCCGTTGAGGGGCATAGGCCGTAATACCAAGGTCGAGCACAAGATTTCCGCTCCACCCTCGAAAGCGGACATGCCGTCAGTTCACTGCTCGCATCGACGGCACGTCGATCACCTCGTCGCGTGTGCGTCGTGGCGCGATCTCGTCGAGCTTCTTCTCTTGTGGACGTTCATCTGGTCTCTCCTTGGAACACTGAAGCTTCGCAACCTCAGCTTCCTCGGTTCAGACCAGATGGACAACCTCCTGAGAGACCAAAGCTAGTCTAACCCAGCCTACGATCACGAATCCGTCGGGAAACATCCGTTCTGCAGGAAGGCGATGGTCGCGGCGATCGCCTCGTCATTTCGCATCAGCCACGGATGCGACGCGTGTACAACGATATGGTCGGCCATGCCGTCGACCGTGGTGTTCGAGACCGAGACCCGCCCGTCATGGGGGCGCGGCAGCAAGGCGCCCGCCACCGGATAGATCGAGCGGTCGCCGGCGATAATGCCGAGGGGATAGCTGATTGGCGGCAGCAGCGCCGTGGTTGCGGCGTCGCGATAGGTGCCGAGTTGCTGTCCGGCCGGGCCGAAGAAGGCACGGTAGGGGAAAGAGCCCATCAGTCGGTCGGCGATCTCGCTGCCGCCGTTGGGCGTCCCCAGCATCACGACGCGCCCGAGGTTTTGCGTCCGGTGCCGCGCGAGATAGACGCGTGCCAGGAGGCCGCCCATGGAGTGGCAGACGAAATGCACGGAGCCGTTTACTGAGCCGGCAAATGATTCGATCGCGGGATGAATGTCATCCGCGAGCTCTTGAAGCGCCTTGCGACGGCTGGCGTAGTCGAGGTTGAGCGTTGCGTAGCCGGCGCGCTCGATCGCAATCTCCATCTTGCGAAACGAGCGCGCCGTCCTGCTGATTCCGTGCAGGAGGACGACGCCGTCTTGCGGCTTCGTCGGCTCCAGGCTCACTTGTACTCCCGCTCCGTCCACCACGGAAAATAGTCCGGCATGTCGCTCGACACCTTGTTCTTGAACTGCGCGGGGCGCTTCTCCAGGAACGACGTCACGCCTTCCTTGACATCGTCCGAGCGGCCGCGGGCATAGATGCCGCGGCTGTCGACTTTGTGCGCTTCCATCGGATCGTCGGCGCCCATCATGCGCCACATCATCTGGCGGATCAGCGCGATCGACACCGGCGCGGTCTTGGCTGCAATCTCCTTGGCGAGCGCGCGCGCGGTCGGCAGGAGGTCATCCGGCGGCAGCACCTTGCTCACCAGCCGCCCGGCGAGGGCTTCCTGCGCCGGGAAAACGCGGCCGGTGTAGCACCATTCCAGCGCCTGCGAGATGCCGACGAGGCGCGGCAGGAACCAGCTCGACGCTGCCTCCGGCACGATGCCGCGCTGGGAGAACACGAAGCCGAAGCGCGCCGCCTCCGAGGCAATGCGGATGTCCATCGCAAGCTGCATGGTGACGCCGATGCCGACCGCAGGCCCGTTCACCGCGGCGATCACGGGTTTCAGGCTCTTGAAGATGCGCAGCGTGACCTGGCCGCCGCCATCGCGCACCTGCGGATCGCTGTAATCGACCTGGCCGCTCGCAAGCCGCTTCACCGGTCCCCGCCGCGCGTCGCGGTCAAAGGTGTCGGCGCCGGAGGAGAGATCGGCGCCGGCACAGAAGGCGCGGCCTTCGCCGGTGACGATGATGGCGCGGATGTTGTCGTCCTTGTCGGCGGCGTCGAACGCCTCGATCAGCTCCGCCTGCATCTTGGCGTTGAAGGCGTTGAGCTTGTCCGGACGGTTCAGCGTGATGGTGAGGATCTCGTCGGCGACCTCGTATTTGATCGTCTCATACGCCATGGTGGTTTCCTTCCCTCGTTTCTTGTCTTGATACCTAGCACGTCATTCCGGGGCGATGCGAAGCATCGAACCCGGAATCTGGAGATGTGGCGCGAGATTCCGGGTTCGCGCTGGCGCGCGCCCCGGAATGACGGAAGGGTTATTTCTTCGGCGGCTTCGGCCAGGGCCGCTGCGCACCGCGCAGTCCCTCGAACGCCTTGGCCATGCCGAGCACGCCGATGTCGTCGAAGCGGCGGCCGACGATCTGCACGCCGATCGGAAAGCCCTTGGCGTCGAAGCCGCCATTGACTGAGATCGCCGGGTTCTCCGACATATTCCACGGCACGGTATAGCAGATGTGCTCGAACGGCTTCATCGGATCGTTGGTAGGCGAGGCGAGCTCCGCCGGGAAGTTGACGTTCGGCGCCGTCGGCGAGATCACGTAGTCGAGCTCGCAGAACAGCTTTGCCGCGGCGGCGCGGATCGCCATGGTCTGGTTGAAGCCGCGGATCACATCGACGCCGGAGAGCTTTGCGCCGGACTCGCCCCATTTGAAAATGTAGGGCAGCACTTTGGCCTGGTCTTCGGTCGAGAGTTTCGCGAGATCGTCCCACATCCGCGCGCGCCAGAAATTGTCGAGGCCATCGAGCATCTCGCGCGTCAAGATGCCGTCGACCTCGGTGACGACAGTGCCGGCGGACTCGAACGCCTTCGCGGCTTTCACCGCGACGTCACGCACCGGCTTCTCCAGCGGGAGGCCAACGCCGAGATCGAGCATCAGGCCGATGCGCAACTTGCGCGGCGACTTCTCCAGCGTCTTCCAGTTGATGGTGTCGGCCGGCAGGCTCATGCCGTCGCGCCGGTCGGGCTTTGCGATCACGCTCATCATCAGCGCGCAATCGTCGACCGTGCGGGTCATGGGACCTGCGACACGGCCGACATAGGTCGGATCGATCGGCACGCGGCCAAAGCTCGGTTTCAAGCCGACGAGGCCACACCAGCCGGCCGGCAGCCGCACCGAGCCGCCGATATCGGTGCCGAGATGCAGGGGCCCGTAACCGGCGGCCGCTGCGGCGCCGGCACCCGCGCTCGAGCCGCCGGGATTTTTCGAGAGGTCCCAAGGGTTGCGCGCCAGCGCATGGAAGCTGGAAAGACCCGACGACAGCATGCCGTAATCGGGCATGGTGGTCTTGGCGAAGATGATCGCGCCGGCTTCGCGTAGGCGCGCGGCCGGCGGCGCGTCCTTCGCCGCCGGCACGAGCTTCACGCTCGCCGCGCCCAGCGGCACGGACACGCCCTTGGTCGCGATGTTGTCCTTCACCGTGACCGGCACGCCATCGAGCGGACCGGACGGCTCGCCGCCGGACCAGCGCGCGGTCGAGGCCTTTGCGGCCTCGCGCACGCCGTCGGGATTGTAGGCGTAGAGCGCCTTGAGATGCGGCTCCCACGCCGCGACATGCGCGATCACGTCCTCCAGCACCTCGCTCGGCGAGAACTGCCTGGCCTTGTAGCCCGCGATCAGATCGACCGCGGACAGATCGTGCAGCGAGGTGACGTTCTCGTCGGCGCGCGGTTTATGCATGGCCACCGACCGGCATGCGGGATTCGACGATGCGGGCGAACATGCTGGCGCCGATCGGCAAAATCTTGTCGTCGAGCACGTAGCCGGGATTGTGCACGGGCACCGAGCCGTCATGCCCGACCCAGAAATAGGCGCCGGGAATGGTTTGCAGCATGTCGGCAAAATCCTCGCTGCCCATCTTCGGCTGGGTGCGGGTGATGACCTTGGCGGGATCGACGACGGTGCGCGCGACCTCTTCGACCACCTTGGACTGCTCGACCTGGTTCACCAGCACGCCAAAGGCGTCGCGGATGTCGGCCTCGATCTCGACCTGGAAGGCGCTGGCGACGCCGGCGCAGATCGTGCGCATGCGCTCGCGGATCAGGGCGCGCACTTCATCGGAGAAGGCGCGGACGGTGCCGCAGAGATGGGCTTCGCCGGGGATGACGTTGTAGGCGGAGCCGGCATGGATCTGGGTGATCGAGACGACGGCGGCCTGGAGCGGCTCGACGTTGCGGCTGACGATGGTCTGAATGGCCTGCGCCAGCGTGGTTGCGATCACCACGGCGTCCTTCGAGCGCTCCGGCATCGCGCCATGCGCGCCATAGCCGTTGATGCGGAGGTCGAAGAAGTCGGCGCCGGCCATTGCGGGTCCCGGCAGGATCGCGACCTCGCCGAGATTGAGGTCGGGCGCGTTGTGCAGGCCGTAGAGTTCGTCACAGGGAAACTTTTCGAACAGCCCGTCCTTGATCATGGCGCGCGCGCCGCCGAGGCCTTCCTCGGCCGGCTGGAAGATCAGATGCACCGTGCCGTCGAAATTCTTCGTCTCGGCGAGATAGCGCGCGGTGCCGAGCAGGATGGTGGTGTGGCCGTCATGGCCGCAGCCGTGGAAGCGGCCAGGAATGGTGGAGCGCCATTTCAGATTGGTGTTCTCCTCCATCGGCAGCGCGTCCATGTCGGCGCGCAGGCCGATGCGCTTTCCGCCCGAGCCCTTGCCCTTGATGACGCCGATCACGCCGGTGCCCCCCAAGCCGCGATGCACCTCGATGCCCCAGCTCTTCAGCTTGTCGGCGACGATGCCGGAGGTGCGGACCTCCTCGAAGCCGATCTCGGGATGGGCGTGCAGGTCGCGGCGGATGGCGGTGAGTTCGTCGGCATAGCCGTCGATGCGGTCGATGGTGGGCATCTTGTCCTTGATCCCTTAGCGTGATGGAGGAATGAAAACGGGGCCGTTCGGCTTGATGCGGATTCCCGGGCGCAGGCGTGTCCAGGGCAGCGAGGCGGTATCCGCCGGCATCGCGCCGGGCGCGGCGCAGATCAGCAGCTTTGCGGCGATCGGCTCGAAGTCGGCGCGGAAATGCACCGAGCTCTTGTTGACGAGGATCTGTTGCTCGGTCGGCTCGATGCCGACATAGCGGTACATCGCCTGATCCGCGAGCTGCGCCTTGTGCGAGCTCACGACCACGCGGACTTCGCCGATGCGAAGGCAGGCGGAGGGACCCATCTCCATCTCGCGGCCGCCGTAATAGGGGCCCGGCGCGATGAAGCGTCCGTCGGACAGCTTTTCGACGACGAACGTCTCCTGATAGGGCTCATCGCCGGGAATGCCGGACTTGCCGCCGAGCGACAGTGCCACGGTCGCGCCGACGCCGGCCGCATGCGCGGCCGTGGCGGAGACCGGATCATAGATCACGCCGGTCGCCGCGCTCGCTTTGTTGCGCACCAGTGCGCGCAGCATGCCCGTGGTGTCCGAATCGCCGCCGGCGCCGGGATTGTCCTGGGTGTCGGCGATGATGATCGGCTTGCTCGCGCACTTCGCAAGCTCCATCGCATGGCGCACGCCTTCGTCCGGCAAAAAGATCTTGCCGTCGAAATCGTCCTCATGGCTTTCGATCAGTTTGACGATTGCCTCCGCTGCGCGGTCGGCATCTCCTTGCGTCTTGCCGTAGGCGAACACGCTCGGCCCGCAGTCGCGGAAATCCGCGGCGGGGAAGCCGGGCGCAAAGGACAGCGTCGGCACCGCTTCGCTCTCGAGCGCGGCGAGCTTTTCGTAGATGCTCTTGGTGGGCTGGTCGTTGGTGCACTGCCAGCTGATCGGGATCAGGAACGGCAGCTGGCGGAACGCCTTGGCGAAGCGCTGCTTGGTCTTTAGGAGGAGCTCGAGGTGCCTGGCGCAGGCGCGGCCCGTGTCGGCCATGTCGACATGCGGATAGGTGCGGTAGGCGATCAGCGCATCAGCGTGCGCGACCATCTCCGGCGTGACATTGGCGTGCAGGTCGAGGCTGGTGACGAGAGGAACATGCGGACCGATGACGCGGCGCACGCGTGCGAGAATCTCGCCTTCGCCGTCGTCGAGATGCTCGGTGACCATCGCGCCGGGCAGGTCGAGATAGACCGCATCGAGCGGGCCGGCCGCTTTGATGCCGTCGATCATCACCTTCACGATCCGCTCGAAGGCATCCCTGGTGACATGCGCCGAGGGGCTCGCGCCGCAGGCGATGGTGGGAACGAGTTCCCAGCCAGTGGTCTCGGCCGCCTCGACGAAACCGGCGAGACCCACATTGATGCGGCGCATCACCTTGAGCACATCGGCGCCTTGCGTCATCGCCGGCCAGCCGCCGCCGTGCTGGAAGTCCGCGAACGTCGCCTTCGTCGGAGCGAAGGTGTTGGTCTCGTGCAGGAAGCCGCCGACGGCGATACGGGTCATTCAATTCTGGTCCAACGCAAATGATGCGCGACGTTACCCGCCTTTGCGGCAAGAGCAAGCAAGGCAGACAATCGCGCCGCGCATGGCCTCAAGCCGTTTTGGGAATGGTGCGGATGTCGCCGTGTTTGGAGAGCGCAGCCGAATGCCTCCGTCGTCATTCCGGGGCGCGCCCCCTTGGGCGCGGAATCCATACTCACGATGGTGGTTACGGATTCCGGGCTCATCGCTTCGCGATGCCCCGGAATGACGAAAGGAGTGTGCGGCCTACGCGCTCGCCGCCGCGCCTTCCACCGGCCGGAAATTGGCAAAATCCCAGCCGCGGCCCGGTGCCGCATCGAGCAGGGACTTGGTGTAGGCTTCCTTCGGGTGCGTCAGCACCTCCGCCGCCGGGCCCTGTTCGACGACGCGGCCGTGCTGCATCACGACGACCTCGTCGCAGATCTGCGCGGCGACGCGTAAGTCGTGGGTGATGAACAGGATGGCGATGCCGAGCCGCTTCTGGATCTCATCCAGAAGTTCCAGCACCTGTGCCTGCACGGAGACGTCGAGTGCGGAGACCGCTTCATCTGCAACCAGCACGTCGGGATCGAGCGCGAGCGCGCGCGCAATCGCGATGCGCTGGCGCTGGCCGCCCGAAAACTGGTGCGGATAGCGCGACACCGCATCGCCCGGCAGGCCGACTAGTTCCAGAAGCTCGCGTGCGCGCTTCAGCGCATCGGCGCGCGAGACGCCGTAGTTGATCGGGCCTTCCGCGATGCTTTCGCCGACGCTGACGCGCGGATTGAGGGAGCGGTAGGGATCCTGGAACACGATCTGGATCTTCTGGCGATGCGGCTGGAGCAGCCGCCGCGACAGGTCGGAGATTTCGCGGCCGGCGAGGCGCACGCCGCCGGAGGTCGGGTCGATCAGGCGGACGATGCAGCGCGCCACCGTCGACTTGCCCGAGCCGCTTTCGCCGACGATGCCGAGCGTGCGACCCTTGTGCAAGGTGAGGGTGACCTTGTCGGCGGCGACCACCTCGCGGCCTTTGCCGAAGAAGGTGCGCTCGCGATAGACTTTTCCGAGGTCGTTGGCCTCCAGCACCACCGGTTCCTTGGTCTCAGGCCGTGCCGCGCGCGGCACCAGGCTCGGCACCGAGGCGAGCAGGTTGCGGGTGTATTCCATGGTTGGATTGCGCAGCACGGCATCAAGCGTGCCGGTCTCGACCAGGCGGCCCTGCCGCATCACTGCGACGCGGTCGGCGATCTCGGCCACCACGCCCATGTCGTGGGTGATGAAAAGCACGGCGGTGCCGTGATCGCGCTGGAGGTCGCGGATCAAGGTGAGGATCTGTTTCTGCGTGGTGACGTCGAGCGCGGTGGTCGGCTCGTCTGCGATCAGCAGTTTCGGCTCCAGCACCAGCGCCATCGCGATCATGATGCGCTGGCGCTGGCCTCCGGAGAGGCGGTGCGGGTAGGAGGCGAAGATGCGCTCGACCTGCGGCAGCCGCACCTGCTCCATCATCTCGAGGATGCGCTTGCGCCGCGCCTTGGCGTCGAGATTGGTGTGGGCGCGCAGGACCTCGTCGATCTGGCGGCCGACGTGAACGACCGGGTTGAGCGCGGTCATCGGCTCCTGGAAGATCATCGCCATTTGCGTGGCGCGCAACTGTCGCAGGCGGCGGTCGGTCGCGGTGAGGAGTTCCTCGCCGACGAGCTTGACGCTGCCGCCGGTCGGCGTCAGCGAGCCCTTCTGCAACAGGCCCATCACGGTGAGCGAGGTCACCGATTTGCCCGAGCCACTCTCGCCGACGAGGCACAACGTCTCGCGCTCGCGGACCTGGATGGAGATGCCGTCGATGATTTTTGGGCCATTGGGCGTCCTGCCGATGGAGACGGTGAGGTTGTTGATGTCGAGGACGGTGTTGGTCATCAAATTACTCCGTCGTCATTGCGAGGAGCGAAGCGACGAAGCAATCCAGAATCCGCGGATGCAGTCTGGATTGCTTCGCTTCGCTCGCAATGACGGAACAAGGGGTAGGGCCGGCGGGACAATCACTTGCCCTCCCGCTGCTTCATGCGGGGGTCGAGCGCGTCGCGGGCGGCGTCGCCGATCAGGTTGATGCTGAGGATCGCGAGCGAGAGCAAGAGGCCCGGCCAGAAGATCAGCGAGGGCTTGATCTGGAAGAACTGGCGCCCCTCGGCCATGATGTTGCCCCAGGTCGGCGTCTCCGGCGAGATGCCGGCGCCGAGGAAGGAGAGGATGGCTTCGGTGAGGATCGCGGACGCGCAGACATAGGTGCCTTGCACGATCAGCGGCGCGATCGTATTCGGCATCAGGTGGCGCCACATGATCTTCGGCAGTGACGAGCCGACCGAGATTGCCGCCTCCACATAAGGCTCCTCGCGCGCCGACAGGACGACGGAACGCACCAGGCGTGCCACGCGCGGAATCTCGGGAATGGTGATCGCGACCAGCACGGTCCAGATGCTGGCGCCCGACAGCGAGACGACGGCGATCGCGAGCAGGATGCTCGGCATCGCCATCAAGCCGTCCATGACGCGCATCATGATCGAATCGACCAGCTTGAAGAAGCCGGCGACGAGGCCGATCGCCAGCCCAATGGCGATCGAGAGGATCGCCGAGCCGATCCCGATCAGCAGCGAGACGCGGCCGCCATAGATCACACGCGACAACAGATCGCGGCCGAAGGCGTCGGTGCCGAGCAGGAACTGCGCGGAGGAGGGCTTCAGCCGCTGCGAGGGCGCGAGCAGAACCGGATCATGCGGCGCGATCAGCGGCGCGAGGATCGAGATCAGCGCGATCAGCGCGAGGCAGATCGTCGCGGCCGCAATGATCGGCGTCGACGTGAGGAATCCGAACTTTGGCCGCAGCGGCGAGGTGATCGGGATGGATGATTGGGGAAGAGTATCGACCGACATGCTTGATCCTCAGTACCTGATCCGCGGATCAAGGAGCGTGTAGGCGACGTCGATCAGAAGATTGACGACGACGTAGATCAGTGACGTGAGCAGGATCATCGCCTGGATCACCGGATAGTCGCGCGCCAGCACCGCATCCACCGTGAGGCGGCCGATGCCGGGAATGTTGAACACGCTTTCGGTGACGACGACGCCTGAGATCAGAAGCGCAAAGCCGGTGCCGATCACGGTGATCACGGGAACGGCGGCATTGCGCAGCGCATGCCGCATCATGACCGCGACCTCGCTGATGCCCTTGGCGCGCGCGGTGCGCACATAGTCTTCGCCGAGTACGTCGAGCATTGCCGCCCGCGTCATGCGCGCGATCAGCGCGATATAGATGAAGGAGAGCGCGCAGGTCGGAAGGATGATGCGCTCGAAGAACGGTCCGAAACCGGCCGTGATGCTCTTGAAGCCCTGCACCGGCACCCAGCGCAGGTCGATCGCGAAGATCTCGATCAGGACGTAGCCGACCACGAACACCGGCACGGAGAAGCCGAGCACCGACAGGCCCATCACGAAGCGATCGATCCAGGTGCCGTGCTTCCACGCCGCGATCACGCCGAGCGGCACTGCGACGACGACGGCGAGAATGATGGTGGAGAGCGCGATCGAGATCGACGGCTCGACGCGCTGGCCGATCATCTTCAACACCGGCAGGTTCGAAATCAGCGACGTCCCGAGATCGCCGTGCAGGAGCTTGTTGATCCAGGTGATGAATTGCACGATCAGCGGCTCGTTGAGGCCGAGCGAGGCGCGGATGCGCTCGAGCCGCTCGGGCGTCGCGTTGTCGCCGGCGAGAATCGCGGCGGGATCGCCCGGGGTGAGCCGGAGCAGGAGGAAGACGAAGAGCGCGACCACGCCCATCACGGGAACGGCGGCGAGGATGCGGCGAACGAGATATCCGAGCAAGTTGGATCCGTCAGATTAGAGTCAACCGGCAGCACGCACCATCATGGCATGGTTCTGCCGTAAGCCCAAGAATTCAGCAATTCCCGTGCCATCCGGACCGCGCTTTTTGCGATGCAGCCAACGCGTTTTGCGAGACGCTTACACTGTCATTCCGGGGCGATGCGAAGCATCGAGCCCGGAATCTCGAGATTCCGGGTTCGCGTCCTCGACGCGCCCCGGAATGACACTGTTCAATTCATTCCAGCGTGGCCAATAGCCCAGCCATCAACCGCCCGCGCTCGGCGAGGCTATCGACCTCGATGTGCTCGTCGAGCGTGTGGGCATTGGCGCCGCGCACGCCCAGGCCGTCAAGGGTCGGAATCCCCATCGCTCCGGTGAAGTTGCCATCGGAGCCGCCACCGGCGCTGGCATGCGGCAGCTCCGCGCCGAGCTCGCGGGCAATCCCGCGCGCCTTCTCGTACAGCGCCATGGTCCCGGTATCGGGTTCCCAGACCGGCCGCGTGACGCCGCGCGTCACCTTGAAGCCGACATCATTGGTTGTGCCGGACAGCGCCAGCATCTTCTCGACGCCGCGGTCGAGGTCGGCCTGGCGCTTGGCCATGGAGAGCGCCTCGCCGGTGCAGGTGGTGGCGACGCAATTGACCCATTGTCCGCCATGCACGATGCCGACCGAGAAGGTGCAATCCTCCGTGGTCATCGCGTCGATCGCAAGGATCTGCCGCGCCATTTCCCGTATCGCGGAACGGCCCGAGGAGAGCGTGGCGCCGGCATGGCTTGGCCGCCCCGTCGCTTCGAGGTTGAAGCGCGCGATCGCGTAGCGCCCGGTGACGACGCCGTTGTCGGGCCGGCCGGGCTCGGGCACCAGCACATATTTGTTGCGCGCCGCCTCCGCCTCGATGATGTCGCGGGTCGACGGCGTGCCGACTTCTTCATCCGGCGTGAACAGCACCGTGATCGGCAGCGGCGTCGCGAACGAGGCGCGGGCCAGCTGCCTGATAGCCTCGAGCGAGAGGTAGTTGCCGCCCTTCATGTCGAAGATGCCGGGGCCGTAGCATTTGTTGCCCTCGCGCCGCCATCTCAGCTTCTCGATGGTGCCGACGGGATGCACGGTGTCCATGTGCCCGGCGATCAGGATGCCGGGCTCGCCTTGCTTTGGATGCGGAAAGCGCGCGCGTACGACGCCGCCAAAACCCTGCCGTCCAGCGATGCGCTCGATCGTCGCGCCCATGATCGCCATGTCGCGCGCGGCGAGGTCGAGCATGCGGTTTACGGCAACCGCGTCCCAGGTCGGGCTCTCGCATTCAACCCATGCGCGCAGGCCCTGCAGCATGGCCTCGGAATCAAAGGGGAGATTGGCTGGATTCATGGGCGGTCTCTTCAGGCTTCGCAACGCGTGGGGCGCGCATCGCTGCGCGTCGGGAAACGATCGGCGTGACGCGTTGTAGAACCAAACGCGCAAGGGCGGAGCCCGTGCGCGCGCCGGCATGGGCATGCAGCGAAAGCGGATTGACGCTTTCGATGCTCTCTGCAAGTCTCGAAAAGATAAAGGCATTGCATGAGGTTGGTTCGCCTAAGGAACGATCCGAATGCTCAACCAATAACCTGCCTTTGACCAGTTTCACGTCAGGAGAAACTTCGATGTTCCACTTCATGCGCCGGGGACGCCGCGCAATCGTCTCCAAACTTGCGCTGTCGGCTGTCGCGCTCACGGCACTGGCCCCGCCGGTGCTTGCCGCCGGCAAGACCATCACGGCGGTGATGCACTCCGACCTCAGGATCATCGATCCGATCTTCACCACCGCCTACATCACGCGCGACCATGGCTACATGGTTTACGACACGTTGATCGCGACCGATTCGAATTTCAAGATCCAGCCGCAGATGGCGGACTGGAAGATCTCCGACGACAAGCTCACCTATACCTTCACGCTGCGCGACGGCTTGAAGTGGCATGACGGCACGCCCGTGACCGCCGAAGACTGCGTCGCCTCGCTGCAACGCTGGGCCAAGGTCGACGGCATGGGCCAGAAGCTGATGGACTTCACAGCCAGCCTGGAGGCGACCGACGCCAAGACCATCACGCTGAAGCTCAAGGAACCGTACGGCCTCGTGCTCGACTCCATCGGCAAGCCGTCTTCGCGGGTCGCCTTCATGATGCCAAAGCGCCTCGCCGAGACACCAGCCGACAAGCAGATCCCCGAGCAGATCGGCTCGGGCCCCTTCAAATTCGTGCAGGCTGAATTTCAGCCGGGTGTGAAGGCG
Source organism: Bradyrhizobium sp. UFLA05-153 (assembly GCF_054185185.1). Taxonomy (NCBI): domain Bacteria; kingdom Pseudomonadati; phylum Pseudomonadota; class Alphaproteobacteria; order Hyphomicrobiales; family Nitrobacteraceae; genus Bradyrhizobium; species Bradyrhizobium sp. UFLA05-153. Next base: position 25,527 of record NZ_JBBIAM010000018.1, on the reverse strand, counting down.
GTCTACGAGAAGAACAAGGACTATGTGCCGCGCAAGGAGCCGTCGAGCTGGACGGCCGGCGGCAAGGTGGTGAAGGTCGACCGCGTCGAGTGGGTCACGATGCCGGACTCGCAGACTGCGGTGAACGCGCTGCAATCGGGCGACATCGACTTCATGGAAAACATTCCGTGGGACATGCTGCCGGTGCTCGAGGCCAACAGCGATTTGAAGATCGAGGTGCTGAACAAGTTCGGCTACCAGACGCTCGGCCGCATGAACTTTCTCTATCCGCCCTTCGACAATCCGAAGGTGCGGCGCGCAGCGCTGCTGGCGATGAGCCAGAAGGACGTGCTGGACGCGCTGGTCGGCAATCCCAAATACTACAAGGTGTGCGGCGCCTTCTTCATCTGCGACACGCCGTTCGCAACCGACGTCGGCTCCGAGACGCTGGTCAAGGGCGGTGGCCTGGCGGAAGCCAAGAAGGCGCTCGCCGAATCCGGCTATGACGGCACGCCTGTCGTGATCATGGCGCCCGGCGACGTGATCACGCTGAAGGCGCAGCCGATCGTGGCGGCGCAGCAGCTCCGCGAGGCCGGCTTCAAGGTCGACCTCCAGGCGACCGACTGGCAGACCGTGGTGAGCCGCCGCGCCAGCCAGAAGCCGCCGAAGGAGGGCGGCTGGAACATGTTCTTCACCAACTGGGTGTCTGCCGACGTCTCCAACCCGATCGCCAATCTCTCGATCGGCGGCCTGGGCAAGAAGGGCTGGTTCGGCTGGGCGGAAGACGCCAAGATCGAGCAACTCAAGGACGCTTTCGTGCGCGCCCCCTCGCTCGACGAGCAGAAGAAGATCGCCACTGAGATCCAGAAGGAAGCCTACGATCAGGTGATTTACGTCCCGCTCGGGCAGTATCTGGCGCCGAGCTCCTGGCGCAAGTCGCTCACCGGCGTGCTCGATGGCCCGGCGACGCCAGTGTGGTGGAACGTGGACAAGTCCGAATAGGCGGCAGGCCGCCTGACGATTTGACGATGATGGCCGGGTACTTTGTACCCGGCCATTTTCGTCGTGATCCGCGTATTGGGCCAGGCAACCGCCTTTAACTTTTCCAGTCTTCGATTGTTGCCATTTGTTTCGAGGGCTGAAATAGATGGCGCCGCTCTTCCGCCTCTTTTCCCCTCCGTCGATTTGAATGACGTGCCGATAGATTTTGCATTCCAGGCGATGGCCGAACGCTCGGACCACGCGCCTGCGCGCTGGCGCCGTCCCTTCCTGCGCTGGCTCGATGGTGTGGAGACCGGCTGGGCCGTGCCGCTGCTGCTCACCGCCTTCACCGCAGTCTGGACGCTCTATCTCGTGATCGCCTATCTCGGCGCCGGCCTGCATCCAGACACGCTCGAGGCCTGGACGCTGGGTCGGCATTTTGCCTGGGGTTATCCAAAACATCCGCCGCTGATGGGGTGGGTGGCGGCCGCCTGGACCGCGATCTTCGCGTTGAGCGACTGGTCGATGCAGTTGATGGCGATGGCCAACGCCGCGCTGGCGCTGTGGTTCGTCGACCTGATTTCGCGCCGCTTCGTGAGCCGGCACAAGCGGCTTCTGGTGCTGCTGTTATTGATGCTGACGCCGGCCTACCAATTTCACGCCCAGCGCTTCAACGCCAATAGCGTGCTGCTGGCGACCTGGCCGCTCGCGACCTTCTGCTTCCTGCGCGCCTTCGAGACGCGTGCGGTGCGGTGGGCCATTGCAGCGGGTCTTGCGACGGCGCTGGCGATGGTCGGGAAATACTATTCGGTCTTCCTGGTCGCGAGCTTCGTGCTCGCCGCGGCGATGCATCCGGCGTGCCGCGCTTATTTCATGTCGGCCTCGCCCTGGATCTCTTCCGTCACGGGGCTTCTGGCTCTGTCGCCGCATCTCCACTGGCTCGCGACTACGGGGGCCCCGACCTTCTCCTACGCCCTGACGCATGCCAATGCCGACCTCGTCACGGCAATCGGCGAGGTGAAGTCATTTGCGCTCGGCCTCGTTGCGGCGATGAGCGCGGCAGCAGTCACCTGGGTAATGATTGCAGGTCACCGGCTGAAACGCCTGCCGGCGGACTTTGTCGCGATGGATTCAGGATTGAAGCTGCTGTTCTACGTCGCGCTCGGTACGTTGCTCCTGCCGATGTTGACCTCGCTCGCCGTGGGCACAGACCTGCCGTCGCTATGGGCGTTGCAGGGCCTGTTCCTGTTCGTCGTGCTGATCGTGTGCGGCACGCGCTATCCGATCGAGCGCTTCTATGCCGTCAATGCCACGGTGCTGGTTGCCGGCGTCAGCCTCGTCGCGCTCGTGGTCGTGGGGCCCATCCATGCCGCCTACCGCAACGCGCACGGCTACGAAGAGGGCAGGGAGTTTTATCACGAGGCGGCCGCCGAGCTCACGCGGCAGTGGCGCGATCTCACCGGCGTGCCACTCTCGGCCGTCAGCGGCGACGATGCGCTGGCCTTTGCCACCGCCTTCTACAGCCCCGATCATCCGCATTATTCGCGGCCGTTCGCCTACCAATATACGTGGGGCTTGCCGCGCAAGAGCACGCTCGAGCGCGGCTGGGCGGCGCTGTGCTTCCACGACCAGCCCGATTGCCTCGGCTGGATGGAGCAGACCTCGGCACGTGCCGGCGATTTCGTCAGGCGTGAATTCAGTCTTCAGGCGGCGCTGCTCGGCCGGGGCGGCGTCTCGCGCAAGCTCGTCGTGCTACTCGTGCCGCCGCATGATGACGGGCACAATCCGCCCGCCAGCAACGCAGATGATTTCAGCGCGAGCAGGCGCGCGCCGCGAGAGTAAGCTCCATCAACAGTGGGTGTCGCGCACCTGCTCGAGGCCTTCGCTCGCGAAGGGCAGGGTGGGCTCCTCTCGTTCCGAGACGTCCTGCTCGACCTCGTCAACGTCGTGCGCGCGCTGATCCTTGCGCTCTGGTTCCATGTCGTAACTCCATTGCTGCAGGACAACATGGAGGGGAGAGGGAAGTTCCTGCGCGCGACTTAAGCGCCCGCGCGATGGTGCGGCTGGAACAGCCGGCCCTTCTCCACCACGGCGACGACCGCGAGCGCGGCCAGCGTGCACAGGAAGAAGCCGGTCGAGAACGGGAGCAACGTTCCGTCAAAACTCTGGCCGATCGTCATGCCGACGACGATGCCGAACAGCGTCGTGATCGAGCCGTAGAGCGAGGACGCTGTGCCGGCGATGTGGCCCTGCGGCTCCATCGCGAGCGCGGTGAAGTTGGCGATCATCATGCCGAACGAGAACATCATCAGCGCCGAAAGCACCATGAACAGCCACAGCGGCAGCACGTGCAGGATCGCGGTGAGCAGCATGAGGCCGGCAACGAGGGCATAGCCGACCAGCGCGCCATGCGAGATCACGCGCATGCCGAGGCGGCCGACCAGCCGCGCATTGGCAAAGCCCGCAATGGCGGTGCCGGCCGCGATCGCCGCGAAGGCGAGCGGAAAATAATGGCCGAGATGGTAGATGCCGGTGAACACCTGCTGCGCGCAGAACACGAAGGCGAACAGCGAGCCGATGACGAAGCCCGCGGCAACCGCGTAGCCGAGCGTTTGCCGGTTGGTCAGGGTCTGGCGGAAGGCGTCGAGCACGTCGCGCGGCGCCAAGGACTTGCGCTCGCTCTCGGGCAAGGTCTCCGGCAGCCGCAGCACGGTCCAGCCGAGCGCCAGGAGGCCGTAGGCCATCAGCACGATGAAGATGCCGCGCCAATGCGTCACCAGCAGCACCGCTTGTCCAAATGACGGCGCGATCACGGGCACGGCGATGAATACCATCATTGCCAGCGACATCACGCTCGCCATGCGCCGGCCGACATAGCAATCGCGCACGATCGAGGTCGCGATCACCCGCGTTGCCGAGGTGCCGAGCCCTTGCAGCGCGCGCGCCAGCAGCAGCGTCTCGAACGAGGGCGCCGCGACCGCGAGCACGCTGGCGATCGCATAGACCGTCATGCCGCCGAGCAGCACCGGCCGCCGGCCGAACCGGTCCGACAACGGCCCCATCACGAACTGTCCCGCGCCGAACCCGATCAGGAACGTCGACAGCACGAGCTGGAGATGATTGGCGACGGGAATGTGGAAAGCCGCCCCGATGTTCGGCAGGGCGGGCAGCATCATGTCCATCGCGAGCGGATTCAGCGCCATGATGGCGGCGATCACGATCACGAATTCCGGAAACCCCATCGGGCGGTGTCCCGAGGACACCCAACTGTCGGCATTGACGTCGGACAAGGAAGCTACCTCTGCATTTGCAGAGGCTGTCTTAGTAGGCATGCTGCGTTGCACAACCCACATTTGGGGATGGCAGGTAGGCGGGCAGGAATCCGGCAAGAATTGGCGCCGCTTGGAGATGGTGAATTGGGCCGGGCGACCTAGGCTGCCAAATGGTGCCGCGCTATGGGCGCTAACGCCTTATCAGGAAGAGACCCACAGTTTTCGGTCCCGTTCTCTGCTCTCCCAGCGCTCCAGCATTTGTCCGAAACCGCCGAGCTCGGAGCTTCCGTGCGAGCTGCAGCTTCATTCGAGTTGGCCGGCCGCACCCATTCGGGCTCCACATAGCCCTTCCAGCTGCGCGCCTGTTCGCATCGTTCGCGAGAAAGATGATCGCATGTGACGCACTTCACACCTGAGCCATCACGGTCTCGTCACGCGAGCGGCGTGTGTAACAGTTGTGAAATAGTAAATATACAACCTAGCCACAGTTCCATTTGCTCAATCCTTCATCGGCAAACACCGCAAAGGTCGCGCGCGCGATCACGTGTTGCATCAAATCGACGCGTCACGTGCGCCGCGTTGAACCGGACGGATGGCTAAAAGACCAATTTGCAACTGGAGGGCGATCTGCCGCCAGCCGCTGCGCAATGGATTTATGGGGGCGTGGCGCGACGATAACGCGAATTGATTCAAAACAGCCATTTTGAAGGAGCGTTGAAATGTCGGATATGAAAATGAAAAGCGACCAGTTGCAGGGCGGACATGGCGGGCAGGGTTCCGATGAAGCGAGCTTCATGCGCCTGTTGAAGCGCGACACGTATCAATCGTTGCAGCTCTCCGATCCCGACACGATCGTGAGCATCATCGCCAAGGCGATCGACCAGGGCCTCGACGATGCCTCCGATACGCCGGACGACGAGGAAAATCCCTTCGTGCCCGCCGCCTACACCTATCTCGGCCAGTTCATCGACCACGACCTGACCTTCGACACGCGCTCGACGCTCGCAACGCTCCCGCCAGGCCTGTCGAGCTTCCCCAACGACGTGCGCACGCCGCGGCTCGACATGGATTGCCTCTACGGCCTCGGGCCGTCCGCATCGCCCTTCATGTATGACGAGGACGGGCGGCTCGCGACCAACATGGATCGGCCTTACGACCTGCCGCGTTCGACGATCTACTATAAGCCTGATGATGCCGGCAGCCATCGCGCCATCATCGGCGATCCCCGCAATGACGAGAACTCCATCGTCTGCCAGCTTCAGCTCGCCTTCATCCACTTCCACAATGCGATGATCGCGTTCTTCAAGTCGCAGGGCCTGACCGGACAAACGCTGTTCCAGACGGCGCAGCAGGAGGTCCGCTTCACCTACCAGACGATCATCGTCACCGACCTCCTCAAGCGCATCGTGCAGAAGCCGGTCTATGACAGCTTCGTCCAGGACCGGGCAGCCAACGGCGATGAGGCCTACAAGCTCTACAAGAAGGGCGATCGCACCGCGCTGCCGCTGGAATTCACGGGGGCTGCCTATCGCTACGGCCATTCGGCCATCCGCAACGCCTACCGGCTCAACGAGAATTTCCAGCGCCGCATCTTCGATGGCGCCGACAACGCCGCCGAAAGCCTGGTCGGCTTCGGCGACCTGCCGGAGAGTCACCGCATCGACTGGTCGTGTTCGTCACTGATCAGCTCGCGCCGGGTACCAAGGGCGACAACCCCTCACAGGTCGGCGGCGTGGACGTCGGGCCCGACAAACACCGCCTGCAATACAGCTACAAGATCGACACCAGCCTTGTGAATCCGCTCCTGGTGTTGCCGCCGCGGATCGGTGGACAGGACATGCTGTTCCGCTCGCTCGCGGCGCGCAACCTCAAGCGCGGCTATAATTTCTCGCTGCCCTCGGGCCAGGATGTCGCCGCAGTGCTCGGCGTGAGCAGCCAGCCGCCTCTGGTATTCGGCGAGCGCCTCTTGTCGTTCAAGGACATGCCAGAAATGCCAAGTGCGGACGCAAGCAAGCTAGAAGACAGCACACCGCTCTGGCTCTACGTGCTGGCCGAAGCCCAGGCCTGCCTCGCCAAGGCCGACGGCACGTTCGACATGAAGATCGAGGACGGCGTCAAGGTCGCCGACAAGGATTCCAACGCCGGCACCCAGCTCGGCCCGGTCGGCGGCCGCATCGTGCTCGAAGTCTTCTTCGGCATCCTCGACGACGACCAGAGCTCTGTCGCCAATGCCAGCGGCTGGACCTCCGTCGTCAAGCCCAACGCGCCCACCATCACGCTGTGGGACATGCTGCGGTATATCGGCGAGGTCTGAGGACGGCGCGCCTGACGAGAACGCGAGAGACAAGGGCCTGGTGCGCCGCGCCGGGCCTTTGGCATCGGAAGTGCGCCTGTGATGGTGCGGGCAGCCGGGGTCGAACCGGCACAGCGCTTGCGCACCGAGGGATTTTAAGTCCCTTGCGTCTACCAATTCCGCCATGCCCGCTTGATCCAACGGGATCAAACACTTAAAGCCCTTGCTGGCCGCCTGGCTTGGGACCCGGACGGGGCGAGGGGTGCCCTTCCTTAAGCGAGCCGGCCGCACAAGGCAAAGCCTCAATCCGCTCAAGCCTCAATCCGGGATATGAGGCCAAGCCTCAATCCGGACATCTCTGGCTGCTTTAGGCAATGTCAATCTACGGGGACTACCAATCCGGCATGTCTGTTTCGATTCTGAACCGCCGCCGTCGCGCGTTTGCGCTGGTCGCGCTGCTGTCGCTGGGCGCTGTGCTCTCCGGCTGTGCCGGCGTGAGCGACGCCATCAGCCCGGCCTTCGTCGATCCCGGCAAATACGAGCTCTGGGACTGCAAGCAGCTCGGCCCCGAGCGCAAGAGCCTCGCCAAGCGCGTCGAGGACCTGGAGAAGCTGATGGCGAAGGCGGAGACGGGCACCGGCGGCGCGGTGGTCTCGGAGTTGGCCTACCGCAACGACTATATCTCCCTGCGCGGGCAGCAGAAGCTTGTGGAAGAGAACTGGCGCCGCAACAAGTGCCGCGACAGCGACATGGAGCCGACGCCCCCGCCAGCGCCGCCCGTGCCTCCGACCGCCGCCAAGCCTGGGGCAAAGCCGGCGCCTGGCGCGAAGTCCGGCAGCGCCGTTCACTGAAGTCAGCGTCGCGTTTCACGCGCGCCAGCGATAGATCCAGTCCTGCCGCGCCAGCATGCGCTCCGGCCCGAGCGTGCGGATCGCAAGATCGCGCGCCAGCGCGAGAGGGCCTGCGAGGTGGTAGATGCGGCCCTGCTGCCGCGCGGTCCGCTGCACGCGCTTCACGCGGTTCTCGCGCGCCCGGCCATAACGCGCCAGCGCGGCGGCGATACTGGCTGCGCTCTCGGTGGCGTTGCCGCTCAGGTGCTCGGCGAGCACGGCCGCGTCCTCGATCGCCATTCCTGCTCCCTGCGCGGCGAAGGGCAGCATCGCATGCACGGCGTCGCCGACCAGCGCAATCGCGCCTTTGCTCCACGCGACGCCCTCGGGCAGCGTGAACAGCGCCCATTTGCGCCAGCTGTCGACCGCGGTGAGCATCATCCGCGCCGGGCCTGGCCAGCGTGGCGCCGCGAAGGCGTCCATCACCTCGCGGTGATCGCCGGGCGTGCTCCAGCCCGGCCTGTTCCAGGTGCCGGGCACGATCGCCACGACGTTGATCTGGCGTCCGCCTGCGATCGGATAGGCGACGAGATGGGCGTTCGGCCCCATCCAGAGCTGCACGCGGCGCGAGGTATACTCCTTCGGCAGCTGCGTCGCCTCGAACGTGCCGCGCCAGGCGATCAGGCCGGAGAAGCGCGGTGCGACGTCCGGAAACAGATGCTGGCGTACTGTAGACCAGACGCCGTCGGCGCCGATCAGCGCGCTTGCCACTTCGCTCCGGCGCAACGTGCCGCTGCGATAGACGACGGAGAGTCCCTTGGCGTGCGCGGCGACGTCCTCGAAAGTCCCACCTAGCCGCAAATCGATATCGGGATGGTCCGCGACCGCGGCGGCGAGCGCTGCCTGCAGATCGGCCCGGTGCACCACCCAATAGGGAGCGCCGGCGCGCTCGGCGGCCGCCGCACCCAGCGGCAGGCGCATCAGCTCGCCGCCGGCGCGCGTGCTCATGATGCTGACCGCCTCCGGCGTCACCGCGCGCGAGCCGAGCCGGTCCTGCAGCCCGAGCTCGACCAGGATGCGGCTCGCATTGGGCGACAATTGCAGGCCGGCGCCGACTTCCTCCAGCCGCTCGGCCTTCTCCAGCACGACGACCCGAAAGCCCTTGGCGGCAAGCGCGAGCGCGGCCGTCAATCCTCCGATTCCGGCACCGGCAATGATGATCGTTCGGGAGACGGCCACCCCTTAGCGGATGCCGCCGGTCAGGCCACCTTGTCCTTCAGCACGCATTCGGGCGGGCGCGCTTCGCCGGCCTTCAGGTCGGTCGCGAGGCGGTACAGCGTGGAGCAATAGGGGCAGATGATCTCGTTGTCGTTGCCGAGATCAAGGAAGACGTGCGGATGGTCGAACGGAGGGTTGGCGCCGACGCACATGAACTCCTGCGAGCCGATTTCGATGACGGGGACACCGGCATCGTTGTGGAAGTGCGGGACGACATGGTCGGACATCGGAACTCATCCTGGAGTGGCAATGGCGGCAGACACAATCAAAACTGACGCGGCATCATTGAACGCCGCGGACCATACTGGGGGGTGCAGATGATTGCTAGTCCAGTGGAACCAAAAGGTTGCAACTGCCCCATGCTCATTTGCTCATGCAAATTCGACACAATCTTGTCGCCTCAGAGAAGCCCTTCTTTCGTCGGGGCCGTTGTGTCGCAAATCTGGCATACTATGTCTGTGGACGAACGAAAATCCGGGCGGCAGGCGAATTCCCAAACGAATTTCCAGGCAGGCATCCAGGCTTGAGCATGAAGTGGCTGCGAATCAGCACCGCGTTGACCACCCTCGTGGCATGCAGCGTTGTACTCGTGCAGGTCGTGCCACATGCGCGCGAGGCGGGTGCTGTTCTGGCGGCGAAAGACGATCCGGCCGTGCTGTCGGAGCTGAAGCTTGATTCCCTTCTGGGCAAGAATACACCGGGCGAGAACGCCGCGCTTGTTCAGGACAATATCGAAGCGGCGCTCGCAGCCCGCGACGCCGATCTTGCGAACAGCTTCGTCGAGCTCGCGCGCGATCGCAGCATCGCGCTGCCTGACGACCTCTTGAGCCGGGTCAACGACGCCGCGCGGGAGGAAAACTCCACCTCGCATTTCGCCAAACGTTTTGCCACCGGTCTCGTCACCGGCAATGCCGACGACGTCGCGAGCCTTTCCGGGACGGTGGCCGGCGATCTCTTCGTGATCGGTGATGTCAGGGACATCGTGCGCGAGGGCAAGCATCTGGCCATGGGCGAGGAGACCGACCGCCTCGTACTCGGGCTCGCCGCGGCAGGACTTGCGGTGACGGCGGCGACCTATGTCTCGGTCGGCGGTGCGGCGCCGGTGCGCGCCGGCCTGTCGCTGGTGAAGGACGCCCGCAAGGTCGGGCGGCTCGGCGAGGGGCTCGCGGCATGGGCCGGCCGCTCCGCGCGCGAGGTGGTGGACACGCCGATGCTCCAGAACGCGGTCGCCACCGGTTCGGTGCTGCGGCCGGGCGAAACCGCGAGCGCGATCAAGGCCGCTTTCCGGGTCGAAAAGGCTGGCGCACTGGTCAGGCTCGGCAAGGACGTTGCCCGCGTTACCGAAAAGGCGGGCACCCGCGGCGCGCTCGATACGCTGCGCGTCGCCGAGGGGCCGAAGGACGTTGCGCGTGCGGCGCGGCTCGCCGAGGCCCAAGGCGGCAAGACCCGCGCGATCATGAAGCTGCTCGGCCGCGGTGCGCTGCTACTTGCGACCGGTGCGTTCGATCTTGCACTGTGGCTGTTCGGCGCGCTGGTGACACTGTTCGGCGTCCTGTCCTCGATCAAGGCCACCACCGAGCGGCTGACGCAGGCCTGGTGTGACCGCAGGCGGGCGCGGCGGCTGCGCCGGGCGCAACTTGCGCTGGCGGGCGGCGAAGCCGCGGCCTAATATCACCCTCTCCCCAACAGACGCGGACTTATGTTGATGCCGAGCTTTCACAACGGCGCAGTCGAAATTGCCTATCTCGACGAAGGCGAGGGTGACCCGATCATCCTGGTGCACGGCTTTGCCTCGAGCAAGAACGTGAACTGGGTCTATCCGACCTGGGTCTCGGAATTGCGCAAGAACGGCCGCCGCGTGCTTGCGCTGGACAATCGTGGCCATGGCGAGAGCGCAAAACTCTACGATCCCGCGCAATATTCCATTCCGGTCATGGCCGGCGACGTACTTGCGCTGATGGACCATCTCGGCATCCCGCAGGCCGACATGATGGGATATTCGATGGGCGGGCGGATGACCGCCTGGCTCGGTCTCAACGAGCCGCAGCGCCTGCGCTCGGCGATCCTCGGCGGCATCGGCATCGGCGGCCTGATCGAGGGCACCGGGCCCGGCGAGAACGTGGCCGAGGCGCTGGAAGCACCCTCGCTCGACGACGTCACCGATCCCGTCGGACGCACCTTTCGTGCGTTCGCCGATCAAACCCGCTCAGACCGCCAGGCGCTCGCCGCGTGCCTGCGCGGCACCCGCGATCTGATGAAGAGGGAGGAAGCCGCACGCATCGACGTGCCGGTCCTGATCGCCGTCGGCACCACCGACGATGTCGCGGGCTCAGCCTCAGAGTTGGGAAAGATCATTCCCGGTTCGGAAGTGCTTGATATCCCGAACCGCGATCACATGCGCGCGGTCGGTGACAAGGTCTACAAGACCGGCGTGATCGACTTCCTGTCACGCCGCGGCTGAGGCGTCGTCTGCCGGCTCGTCGCTGCCGAAGGCGCGCGCCAGCGCCGTCAGCACGACGAAGGTCGCAAGCCACACCATCCGTGCGCCGTAGCGGTCGTGGGGGCCGGAGATGACGGCGCAGATCAAGGCGTTGCCGAGCAGTGCCAGCGTCACGGTCGTTGCGAGCAGCGTCAGATCATCGAGCCGTCGGCTTGCCAGCGCATGGCCGAGCAGGGCGAGGAGTGCCAGCATCGAGGCGAGCGCGACCGGCACGTGCAGCCAGTTGACGTAATCGAAATCAAGATTCCAGTTCTGCTGCCGCGCCGCGCGCATCGGGACGATCTGCGAGGGGATGTAGCGCTCGATGATGCCGTAGGTGTGGGGGATCCAGCCATTGGTGCCTTCGCCGGTCGCGACATGCAGCAATTGCTGGCCCATCGCACGGAGCGCTGCGCCCGCCTGCCAGGCCGGATAGTCGGCGAGCGAATGCACGACGATGTAGCTCATCTCGTCGTTCATCCCCTCGAAGCGGCCCAGCGTGTTGAACATGCTTTTGCCCCACAGAAACTCGTCCGCGGTCGCCGGCAATTCGTTGCGGTAGGGGCAGAGCTTGAAACTCTCGCGCGGGCAGTGATCGCCCAGAAACCTCGCCACGATGCCGTCCTGCATCATGCGGCCGAAAGCGACGCCATAGCCGCCCGGCGTCCAGGCCCATTGGCCCGACAGCGCGTGGTTCGCCATGATCAGCATGGCCCCGCCGGCGACGATGGTCAGGCTGCCTTGCGCAAGCCCTGCAAGGGGAAGGCGCCTGCCGAGCAGCGGCCGCACCAACCAGCCGGCGGCGCAAAGCCCGAACAGGACGCCGAGCGTCGCGCTGTGGGTCGCTGCGGCAAAGGCGGTGAAGGCGAACAGCGAGATTTTTTCGATGCCGGAGATCCGGTTGCCCGCGACCACTAGGATGAACAGCGACAGCACCGAAAGCCCGGCGAAGATGTCGGTGAGCAGCATGCTGGCAAGCCACGGCAGCGCGGTCGACAGGATCAGGACCAGGCTGATCGCGACGAAGCGGGAGGTCTGCATCAGGCCGAGCGCGCGGAGCGTCAGTTGCAGCAGCCACAGCGTTGCCAGCGACTGGACGGCGAGGTTGAGCCAGAAGCTCGAGCTCTCGCCCAAATGCAGATAGAGCCCGAACACCGTCGAGCGGCTCGGGACCAGATAGCCCTCATACCAGCGCGCCAGATAGCCGCCAGTGTCCCACTGAAGCAGGGGGTATCCGTTCCAGAACGCCGGCGCGATCAGGAGGAGGGGCAGGGCGACGGCGACGAGCCGCAGCCACAAGGACCCCGCGGCGCGGGCGCGCAGAATGTCGGTCGTAATGCTCAAATCGTCTCCGTCGTCTCTCGACCATGCCCGCAATAACCGTTGAGACGGAATTCACCAATAGTTTGACGCTGCCCGGCTTGAATTTGGCAGAACTCTGACCACTTTGAGCCGACCTCGTCGTGTGGGACGTCAGAAGAAATCCTTTTGATTCAAGGCTTTGAGGGGGTGTCGTGGGTAACTCCGTGTTCGCTCTCAGGCAAGCCTGCAAGGACAGGGCACGCTAGACTGTGCTATAGGTCAAACGAAACGAGCGAATTTCGAGAGCACGCCATGGCAATGCATCAGGTCAATCCGGCAGGAAAGCTCGCAGCGCTCGATCCGATCTGGGATCGGATCCGGGGCGAGGCCGAAGACATCGTCCAGCGCGAGCCCGAGCTTGCGACCTTCATCTATTCGACTGTGCTGCATCACAGTCGGTTGGAAGATTCGGTCGTGCACCGGTTGGCCGATCGGCTCGATCATGCCTCGCTGTCGGGCGATCTCGTGCGCCAGACCTATAACGAGGCGCTGCGCGACGAGCCCGATCTCGGCAACGCCTTCCGCGCTGATCTCGTCGCGGTCTACGACCGCGACCCTGCGACCTCCCGCTTCATCGATCCCTTGCTCTACTTCAAGGGCTTTCACGCGATCCAGACCCATCGTCTCGCGCACTGGCTCTATAGGAAGGGCCGCAAGGACTTTGCGTATTATCTCCAGAGCCGCGCCTCCGCCGTCTTCCAGACCGACATCAATCCCGCCGCGCGCATCGGCCGCGGCATCTTCCTCGACCACGCCACCGGCTTCGTCTGCGGCGAGACCGCGCTCATCGAGGACGACGTCTCGATCCTGCATGGCGTCACGCTCGGCGGCACCGGCAAGGAGAACGAGGACCGCCATCCGAAAATCCGTCACGGCGTCATGATCGGTGCCGGCGCAAAGATCCTCGGCAATATCGAGGTCGGCCATTGCGCGCGCATCGCGGCCGGCTCGGTCGTGGTCAAGCCCGTGCCGCACAACGTCACCGTTGCCGGCGTTCCCGCCAAGATCGTCGGCGAGGCCGGTTGTGCCGAGCCGTCGCGCACCATGGACCAGATGATCAACGCCATGGGGCTTTGATCCCAGTTTGCCTTGAATCGGGGCCTGCCTTCCGGCCCCGATCGTCCCCAGAATTCTTTGGGAATTCATGCTGGCGGTTCGTCGCGTCTCGTCCTAAAACCCCGCCACGTTAGATTTCGATTGGAGACTTGCCGTGGACGTCAAAGAAGTGAGGAAGCTTGACGCGTATCTGAAGCGCGTGTTTGGCAATCCCAAGATTCGTGTCGTGCCGCGGCCGAAGAAGGACGATTCCGCCGAAGTCTATATCGGCGAGGAGTTCATCGGCGTGCTGTTCGTCGATGACGAGGACGATGATCGCTCGTTCCAGTTCCAGATGGCGATCCTCGAGGACGATCTCGTCGATCAGGAGTAGGCGCCGCCCCGCTCTGGGGCCTGCGGCCCGTTCGGGGTCACGCATCCATTGCGGCAAGCATGTCCGGGATCGTGACGAATTTCTCCCGGGGCTTGCCGAGCAGGGCTCCCCTGCGTTTCTCGGCCGCGTCGATCGTGGTCCAATCCGGATAGCTCACGATGCGCGCGACGCGGCCGGCGAGGCGCGCAAGCAGTGCATCGGGAGTATCCGAACGCGGCCGCCGGTGGCCAAGATCGGCGAGAACGGCCTCAGCCGTCGCAATCCCGCAGCCGCGATTGGTGCCGATCGTGCCACTCGGTCCGCGCTTGCTCCATCCGCAGGCATAGAGACCCTCGAGCAGGGAATCACCGATCGCGACGCGTCCGTCGATGTTCGCATGGACTCCGCGATGCGCGTCATAGGGAACACCGGCGACAGGCGCCGTCCTGCGGCCGACGCTGCTGAACGAGAGGCCGCACGCGATGTTCTCCACAGTGCCCGACCGGTCCCTGAACGAGATCGTCTCCAGGCGACCGCGTCCGTTGATTGCGACGGGCGACAGGCCAAATCGAAAAACACAGCGCCGCGGCTTCGTGGTTGCCGCCTGCGAGAACGTGCGCAGCAGTGACAGCTTTTCGGCCAGCTCTGGATCATCGGGACGTCGCGGCTCGAATTCATCTGCTGCAACGTCGCGCCCCTCGACCGACGGGTCGCATGCACTCAATTCGAGAAAGTCGCGCAATTCCTTCGCAGTGAATTTGGCCTGCGCCGGCCCGCCGCGGCCGACGACGTAGACGGTGCGAATCTGGCTTTCCGCCAAAGCCTCGAGCGCATGGCGCGTGATATCGGTCTGGCGCAGCTGGTCAGCGGTCTTGGCAAGAATGCGCGCAACGTCGAGCGCGACGTTGCCATGGCCGATCACGATCGCCGCCTCATGGTCAAAATCGAGCTGGCGATCGCGGAAATCGGGATGCCCGTTGTACCACGCGACGAAATCGCCGGCACTGTGGCTGCCCGGCAGTGCCTCGCCGGGGATGTCGAGCGCCCGGCTCAGTTCGGCGCCCGTCGCGAGCACGACAGCGTCATAGGCCTCGCGCAGCTCGTCGACCGTGACGTCGTCTCCGACCGCAACGCCGCCGATGAAGCGAAAGCCTGGCATGGCGGCGATGCGGTCGAAGGCCGTCGTGACCTGCTTGAGCTTGGGATGGTCGGGCGCAACGCCGAACCGCACCAGCCCATACGGCACCGGAAGCCGTTCGAACATATCGACGGCGACCGCTGTGCCCGAGCGCAACAACGCCTCAGTTGTATAGAAGCCGCTCGGTCCGCTGCCGACGATGGCGACGCGGCGTGCGCTTTCAGCCGGGGCCGTCATCGGCCCAGCGCCTGCCTGCGTTCATCGGCGCCTGGCAAAGGGGGCAGGCGCGCGCTGAGGACAGGGGTTTCGGCGGCGCGTTTGCGGTTGACGTCGATCCAGAACTTCTTGTCCGCAGGCAAGCGATAGTCGGGCTCGATCGCGCCGACCGGGCAGGCCGGCGCGCAGCCGCCGCAGTCGATGCAATTCTCCGGGTCGATATAGGTCATGGCGTCGTCGACATGGAAACACTCCACGGGGCAGACGGTGACGCATTCCGTGTACCGGCATCCGCGGCAATTGTCGGTGACCACATACGTCATCGTCAGGCTCCGCTGACCTGAACGAGGATGTCGGAGAAGGTCGGGGCCCGGCCGAGATCGGCGAACGCGGGCGGCGTCAGCGCGTGCACCGTCGCGCCCTTGCGATTGGAGCGCTGCCAGTAGCCGGACGGAGCCACCACGACGCCCGGCATGATGTCGGATGAAACGGTCGCAAAAGCCTCGAACGCGCCGCGATCGTTGAACACGCGAATCGGCGCACCCGCGACGATCCCGCGTTGTGCCGCATCGTCCGGATTGAGAAGCACCGCTTGTTCCTCGCCGGCCTGGGCCGTCTGGGCCGGCAGGTTGCCGTAGTTCGAATTCAGGAAGGCGTGGCTCTTCGGCGAGATCAGGCTGAGCGGGTAGCGCGTTGCGAGCGCGGGTGCCGTGCGCGCGTTCTCGTTCGGCGGGATGTAGTGGGGCAGGGGATCAACCAGCGCGCCGTCCTGGTCGCCATTGTAGCCTTGGCGGAACAGCGGCACCACGAAGTTGCCGCCGCCGGCGATCGTCGACTTGAATTCGCACTTGCCCGACGCGGTCGGAAAATTGCCATGGCGATGCGGCGCCCAGTCCGCAGGTGCCGGCATGTTGAGGCGCGCATAGCCTTTGGCCTTGACGTCATCGAGCGTGATGCCCTCGAGGACCGGACTGCTCCAGTCCAGCGAGCCTTCGATGATCTCGTCGTCGGTCCGGAAGAAGGCCGGGTCGGTGATGCCCATCGCGCGCGCGAGCCGGCGGAACAGCTCGGTGTTGGGAACGGCTTCGCCGAGCGGCTTGATCGCCTGATTGTTGTAGGACAAATAGAGATGTCCCCAGGAGAACATGATGTCCTTCTGCTCGAGCTGGGTGGTCGCGGGCAGAACGATGTCGGCATATTTTGCGGTGTCGGTCAGGAAGTGTTCGCTGACGATGGTGAAGAGATCCTCGCGTTCCAACCCCTTTTCGAGCTTGCCCTGTTCGGTCACCATCGCCATCGGATTGGCGTTGTAGACGAGCAGCGACTTGATCGGCGGGTCGAAGCCGAGTTCGCCGGTCAACGCCGCTCCGAGGCGCCAGGAATTGAGCACGCGCATCTTCTCGGGCTGCAGATCGGGGCGCATCAGCACGTCCCATCTGACCGGGAATGCCCAGATCGGAAGCTGGAGCAGGCCGCCACCGACATGCTTCCACGCGCCGATCAATCCCGGAAGGCAGGCGATCGCGCGCACGGTCTGGCCGCCGCCGGCATGCCGCTCGACTGCGACGCCGATGCGCACGACGGCCGGCGGCGTGGTCGCAAATTCCCTGGCCAGCTTGACGATGTCGTCAACGGGAATGCCGGTTTCCTGCGACGCGAATTCGGGGGTGTAGCTCGACACCCGCTCCGCCAGCTCATCATATCCGACGGTGTGCTTGTCGACGTAATCGCGATCGACGAGATTCTCCTTGATGATGACGTGGATCATCGCGAGTGCTAGCGCAGCGTCGGTGCCGGGCCGGATCGGGATATGCCAGTCGGCGAGGCGCGCCGTGCGGGTCCGCACGGGATCGATCACCACGAGCTTGGCGCCGGCCTTCTTCGCCTGCTCGATGAACGGCCAGTGATGCGAGTTCGTGCTCAGCGTGTTGCAGGCCCACAGGATGATGTATTTCGACTGCACGAAGCTCTCGGGATCGACGCCCGGCGTATGCCCGATCGTCATCATGTACGCCGTGCATGACGCGGAATCGCAGAACGTGCGTTCCAGAACCGTCGCCCCTAACTTGTTGAAGAGCGGATCGCCGACGTTCAGCCCGTTGATGATGCCCTGCGTGCCCAGATAGCTGTAGGGCAGGATCGCCTGCGCGCCGTGCTCGGCAATGATCGACTTCCAGCGCGATACGATGGTCTCGATCGCCTCGTCCCAGGAGATCCGTTGAAACTGCCTGGAGCCTTTCGGGCCGACCCGCTTCAGGGGATGGAGGATGCGCTTGTCGCTGTAGACGCGTTCCTCATAGTTGTTGACCTTCACGCAGAGCCGTCCGCGCGTGAACGGATGATCGGGATTGCCGCGGACGGCGATGGCCTTGCCGTCCTCGACCGTGGTCAGGATGGAGCAGGTGTCCGGGCAATCGTGGGGGCACGCGCCAATTACCGTGGTCCGGGCCATGGGTCTCTCCGTTTCCCGATTCAAGACGGTGAAGGATGCGGCGGCCGGGCGCGGCCTGGCTTTTCAAAACGTGCGGTGTTGTTGTCCCGGACTGCTCTGGGTTGATGGACGGCCTGCCGGATCTCTGGCATGGTAATTGCTGGACCCAGCAATACCTTTTTACCCACATCGCGTTATCTGGCGGAGATTCCCGATGGGTATGCTTGGCAATTCTGTCGATAAATATGTTACCGGCAGAATGCTTCAGACGTCCAACGACCGGCGATGGGGGCATCTCCTCGCCGAGCGATGGAGTCATGAGCCGGGCGATCTGCCGCCGCAACTGCCGCGCGACACCGAGATCGCAATCCTGCTGCGTGGCAACTCGGTCGTCGATCGCGAAGGCGCGGGCATGCGGCAGCGGACCTTCGGCAGAAAGGGCACCGTGTGGCTCTGTCCGGCCGGCATTCGCGAAGATTTCATCCGCGTCGAGAACCAGATGCAGGAATGCCTGCATCTCTTTCTTCCCGGCCAGCCGTTCGACGACACCATGCTCCGGGATCTCGACATTGACCCCTCGGGAATCTCGATCCGCTACGAGAGCATCGATCAGGACATGTTCATCGAGCACGTCGCGGATCGGATTTTGAAGGAGCTCGAACAGGAGACCTCCACCGGCCGGCTCCTGATCGAAAGCCTCGGGCGTGCGTTGTCCGCCCATCTTGTGCATGCCTACTCGGCCACGGCGGTCAGGCTGCGGCGATTGAATGCCGGTCAAAGGCCGCTCGACGCCAAGCGGCTGTCGCGCGTGACGGAGTTCATCGACGCATCCGTCGAGCGCGATTTCACGGTCAAGGATCTGGCGTCGGTGGCCTGCATGAGCCCCGCGCATTTCTCCCGCAGCTTCAAGGCGGCGACCGGTGCGGCGCCGCATGAATATGTCAGCCGTCAGCGTCTCGATCTAGCCAAGCGGCTGCTGGCCACCAGCGATCGCCGGCTGGTCGATATCGCCTATGCCACGGGATTTTCGTCGCAGGCCAATTTCAACCGCGCTTTCCGCAAGGCCGTCGGCACGACGCCGAGCCTCTATCGCGCGCAGAAGGTTCGCGACTGACGCGGCGGGCTGCCCTCGGCCCCGCGCGACTCATAGGATGGGAGGAACGCAAGGTTGGCGCTTGGTAGTCTTGAGAGGGCGACCGGTCAGTCGCCAAGCGGCTGCTGTCCGGATTAGCGCGCTGACCATGGCCATGCCAATAATGGTTGCGGTTTCTTGGCTTGCGACCGCTCCGCGGTTTGCGCCGGCTTTTGCGTCTGGGCGACACTGGCCGCCTGCCGCGGACGCGGCAGTGGTATTGCGGGCATTACCTTTGGCTCTTCGGGGCTCACCTTTGGTGGCGTGTCGGGCGTCGCCTTTGGCTCGGAAGTGTTGGCGACGACCTGGGCGAGTTGTTCCTGGCTCGCGTTGAACCGTTCGGCAAGCATCTGGCTTTCGTGCACCATCTCGGTCTGGTCCGCCTTGATCTGGTCGATGATACTCTTGTTGCGCGCGCTTTCATCCCGGCTCGCCTTGAGCTGGGTCGCGAGATTTTCATTGTCGCTGACCAATTGGTCTTGCCTCGCTTTGAGCTGTTCGACCATTTGGCTCAAGGCAGCGACGTCGCGTGCGATCGGTTGGAGCTGCTGCGCCAACTCGGAATGCAGGTCCACGACAGTTGGCGCGACGTCTTTCGGCGCGGCGATGTCGGGCGTGGCGTGTGTCAGACGTGCGGTGTCTGCGGGGGGCATTATCGCGGTATCAACGGAGGATGACGACCACGAGGCAGCGATACCAATGGAAGCCGCCAACAGAGAACCGGCGAGAGCCGCATAGCGCCAATCTGCCAATCGATGAATCGCTGCCAGGGGGGCGCGAGACGTCTTCGTGTTAGCCAGCGGGATGCTGGTCGGCGGGTCCGTGGCACTGACCCCCGCTTCGCGTGCCAAATTCGAAAGCTGTTCCTCCAGGCTCGCGATCTGTCCTTCCGCGAGATTGTCGTCCAGCGTGGAATTCATTGGCTGCTCCGTATCAAATGCATTGGCATCCGCCTGAGAGCGGTCCACGCATCTGCGCTGCGGCGAAGCTATGTTCAACGGAACGCAGATGGTTCTTGAGTCTGCGACGCTTTCCAGGGCTCGGTTTAACGCAGCCGAGAAGGCGGAACTATGTTCACGGCCGGAGAACTACGGAAGGAACCCTGACCCGTCGGGAGAAAAAAACTCGTCGCCCGTTTCATGGCTCTCTGCTCTGATGCACGGGAGACGACTCCAACGCGGCTTGTAGGACGCGTATCGCTGCGCTCCACCATCCTACGGGCTAGCGTGCCAGGCGCCTCTCATACGCAAGAAGGCGATCGGTCAGTCCTTTCGGATTCGACAAGGCGACGAGATGGCCACCGGGAATTTCCTCTAGTTCCTTTCCAAGCCTTTCACGCGCGACACGCCGTTGAAACTCGACCGGGAAGAAACGATCGTCCTTTGCCGCAAGAACATGAATGGGGATGTCGGGCCAGCGCTCGAAGCGACAGGGCTCGCCGAAAACGGCATCGGCTTCCTCGCGTGGGTGTTCCGGGCCGGTGCGCAGCACGTCCTGCGGCACGTCGTGCAGAAAATAGGTTGCGACATCGAATTCCGTCGCATAGCCGCGGCGCGTCGCAGCTTTTTCCCGCGCTTCGACCGCTCCCGTGGCGCCCCACCATGCGCCGGCGGTCTCCCCGGGTTCGGGGATCATCGCGTTGACGAGCACGGCCATCCGCACGGGCGCACGCTTGCAAACGAGGGGAGCCGTGAAGCCCGCGAGCGACTGGGCGACAAGTATCACGTCGCTTCGTTTCGCGATCGCGCGGATGACGATGTCAGCATACGCCGCGAGACCGGAGTTTCTGTCGTCGCCAGGCAGATCGACCGCGATGGCTTCGTGCCCCGCCGCGCGAATGAGCGGGGCCACGCGGTGCCAATACCAAGCCATGCCGCCTGCCCCGGGGACAAGGACGAATGTTCCCATATGAGTTCTCCTCCGTTGCTGCCGGAATAGTTGCTCAACGAGCTTGCCCCGCTTGATCGGGATTGATCTCACTATGATGTGAGGCCGGGCTGGTTGGAGTCACGAGCTGCACAGAGGAAGTCGATTCACTCCCGACAAGGGAGTGGCAGCGACCTTGTCTCTTTCTCCGTCCCTGAACAGTTGATGTTCGAAATCAAGGGAGGTCGCCATTGAGACGATCCGCTATGCTCCTCTTGCGGCGAGGACTTGATTTCGACCTGGACCAATGCAGCGCGGAGGCGTCATGAGATATTTGACCGCGAGCGTCGTCGCGATTGGGCTCTTGAATTGTCCTGCCACCGCGATCGCGCAGAGGGACTGCAGCACGATACCTCGCGGACCGGCACGCACCGATTGCTACCTCGCCCTAAGCCAGTTCTATCAGGGACAATCGGAGCTCGCCGCTGCCAGAGCACAGGCGCAATCAGACGCCGCGTGGTATCGGGCAATTACGGGGACGGACCCTCCGAAATACAAGCCGCATCGTCGCAAATAGGGGTTGCGCACGCCGCGCCACCTTGCGACGCTCTGGCCCTGCCACCATTCGCTTTTCACCTAGCGCTCGACAAGATCATCTGGCAGTTCGAAGCGCATAAGGCGTAGGCGGTCGATCGCCGGCATTCATAATGCTGGCTTCTCGCTCACCCGTTATTTCATGGCCTGTTTGCTCGGGTCGTCGGCCGGATTGACGTAGTTGATAGCGAACGGCCCGGGTCCGGCGATCTGAACCACGGTCTCTTCCGTGGTCCAGGCATAGTGGTTCATGCCTGCTGGCATTTCGCCAAAAGCTCCGGCTTTCAGGGACTGCCCCTTGTCCATATCGAGCTTGTCGCCGAGACCGACACGGAAGTCACCGGAGATCACTGTCACGAATTCGTCGGTGGGATGGTTATGGGCCGGAACTTTGTAGTTGGCCGGCATCTTCAACCGCATTGTGAACTGCCCCTCCTTGCTGGGGTCACCAGCTACGACGGCGAGCTGCGCGCCGGGCGGGATGGTCGGTGGAGCGGGACCCCACTTAATGTCTTCCACATTGACTGGAGGCTTCATTTGCATCTCGGCGGCCTGCGGTGCCGCCTTCGGCAGGATGATCTGTGCTGCTGCTACGACAGCAAGGCCAGAAGCAACGGCAAGTGATACGGTTGGTCGCTTCATTTCCTTTCCTCCTTGGCTTACTTCTCACTTCACTCACCACAAGCTAGAGGGTTGGGCATCCCCCCTCGTAGCGCCCAGATACGGTGGCTTGTTTCTGTTCGACGCCAATGATCCGGAAATCGGCATACTTGCCTTTCGGACTTGCAACCATCTTACTATGCCCGTCCTTCACGGTCACGCTGTAACCGTGGGGCCGCTGCAAGCTGGCCATAAGCTCACGGTGGCGAATGATACACCTGCGAAGCAGAAGCAGTTCTGGTCGCTGACGACGTGTACGACCCAGCGCGGCCTGTCACTTTTCGACCGCTTTAGAGCTCTCGCTCCATCGCCGGATGCTGCCGGTTCTTCACCTTGACCCGATGCTTCTGCCGCTGGCCTCGGTAAGGTCGATCGCGGTGCTTGGAGAAAAGGCCCTCGCGCCCCATGCTGCGCGCCGCGCGGAAACGCTCGGGACCGACCGAGCCACCTAGGACGAACCGTTGCGCGCTGCCTCGCCCCTTAGCGGGGGCGTTTTGAGCGGCGGGCAGCTCCAAGGTGTTTCTGCTCTGTGGGGATGGCCATTTGCAACAAATATTGCAGAAAGGCTGGGATATTTTCCCCTTCGGCCGAACGCCGCTGCAGCTCAGCGGCGATGTCTGTCGTTACAACGCGCGACCAGCCCTCGGTGGTGTTAAAACAGACGATGCGCAGGGGAGGGGTATAGCGGCCCTCCAATAAGTCGCAGATCAGTCTTTCATGGTTATCCTCACCGTACCACCAGGTGCGCCCTACCCAAGTTCCGGAGGCGTCCAGCACGATGTAGGTGTCGTCGTTTAAATCTTTCGGCACGATGGGTGGCGAGCGAGACATAACAAACACTCCCGCCCCGGAAGTGGAAGGCTGTGACGATGAACACCGCCCAAGCGGGCTTATGCCACGGGCGGCTTGCAAATGCGGATTACCTCAATCGGGTATGCGGTAAGATTTTGAACGTCAGCCCACCGCCTTCGCCAATGTCGCTTACCGAACTGACAATTCGAAACGCATCAACCATACTGACAGGATCCGGGATTTTGCAGCACCCGTCCCGGGGCTGGACAGCGCCGCCTGCATTTATTTCGAGCGGGCGGCGTTGTGTTTCACTCAGGGAAAAGGCGGTCGCGCAAAGGGCGCGGGGCTTTCGGTCCCGCCTTTCCCTGATCAGGACAATGTCATGGTTGTCGTTCGTCGGGCAGACAGCTAATCGCTGCGCGCCCATGTCGCATGCTTCCGCGCCGTCCAATCTAGCTGTTCTCGCCACGCCTCAAAGTCGGCTTCGGTCCGCTTGAACAAGAGCATCGCCCACGCCGCCGAGAAAGCTGCGCGTGCGCTCTCGAAGCTCACGGCGGTGCCGGAGGTGCATTCGTTGGGACGTGATCCGGGATAGAAGCCGCAGCGCCATTGCCACTTGGTCGGGTTATCCAAGGGAGGCCGATGCCGCCGGACTACTGAGCGTCGTGGGTGTGGATAGGTCTGCTGTTAGCAGTACACCGGACGCTGATCCATGCTCGCATGCACCGCTGCTTTTGACCGGGAGCGGACCTCGGCTGCTCACTGCAACTAAATCTGCCGAAAGCGCATAGTTTCCCATACTAACTTTGGTTCATGGTCAGAGAGATGGCGCGAACCGTCGTGTGTTTTGGGGCGCTCAGTTGTGTACGCGCGTGAGTGCGGTGCGCTGAAAAGTATGAACGTAAAGGAGGATCCTATGAGTGATCTCGTCGTAATCGCATTTCCGACTGAGACGAAGGCAGAAGAAGTCCGTCAGAAACTGCTGGCCATGCAAAAGGAATATTTGCTCGAATTGGGCGATGCCGTGGTCGCGGTGAAGGACGACAAGGGCAATATCAAGCTGAATCAGATGATAAACACGACTGCAGCTGGCGCTGTTGGTGGTGCATTCTGGGGTACACTGATCGGCTTGATATTTTTGATGCCGCTTGCAGGTGCCGCCTTGGGCGCCGCCGGCGGTGCCGTCGGCGGTGCTTTAACGGATGTTGGTATCAACGACAAGTTCATGAAGGACACGGCGGCTGCGATCAAGCCGGGGACAGCGGCGCTGTTCGTCCTCGTGCGGAAGCTAACCGCAGACAAGGTGCTGGAAGGTCTCAAGGGGGAAGGCGGTACAGTGCTGAAAACCTCGCTCGATCACACGAAGGAAGCAGCGCTTCAGGCGGCTTTAGCCGGCGTCAAGGCGGCCATGCCCGCTGCGGCCGCCTGACTGGCCGTCGCGAACTCGACGGCGAGGCTGGAAGCGAGCGTCGCCGTCCGGCGGTAACGGACATTGAGAGGCCATGCCATGTCATTCGGACCAACCCGACTTCGCGTCGGAGAAGTTGCACGATCGCGTTCGCTGATCGTGATTTTAGAGCACGGCTTTCGACGTGTCACCTCGGTGTTTGTGCTCTTGATGCTTCTCTGCTGGGGTGCGCAAAACAGCTATGGCGCCGAAAATCTGGAATGTCCGGAAATCAGCGCTGCGTCCGTTTCTGATCTCATGGGCGACGCTTCCGGCGGCGGGCTGTTCGTCAGTGAAAACCGCGTCGATCTCGCTAACGAAATCAACGAGGCGATCAATCGGCTGCAACTCGCCAATCCGAATGTCTCGTGGAGCGACGTGCAGAATGTGCTGATTGCAGCGTATTGTCGCGTCGTCGCCCGCAAAGCGGGGTTCACCGCCGCCGAGCGATGGAGCCGCATGCGCCAGTTCAGCAGCGTTGTGGAACAGCAGATCGCGGCGAACTTGATGGCGCCAGGGGAGCTGATCGTCGCCAACGTTCCGCTTCTTCCCGGCGTCTTTCGGGAGCTCAGGAGCCAAGCCGCAGCCTCGGGTCAGACAACGAGCCAATTGATGGCCGCCATCCTGACGCGCGCCGCAGGGCGATAACGAGGTGGGCAAGCATGGCTGCGAGAGGCTAACGGACGGGGGCATCGACTAGAGGAAGGAGCTGCTCACGGCGCACGCAGAGGCCGACCAAACACTGAGTCATCTGGATCACGAGATTGTCGCGGCGCTGAACGACTTCCGCGATCCGAACCAAGAGTGGCGCCGTCTCTTCTCCGAGCTGCTCGGAACGTTCTTCCTCGTCCTCGTGGCCGCCGGTGGCGGCATGATGGGGCAGGCCTTTCCCGGCACGATCAGCCGCGCCGCTGTGGGGTGAGGCGCAGGCCCAGAGCTAGTCGCTTGTGGCAATTTTGTATCAGAGACGATGTGGCAAGCTGCATCCTCGATCAGGTTCTAGAACCGGTCAAAGACGGGTGAAGGGCGGCAGATCATGCTGCGGACCATTTCTGCAATCGCTTTCAGTGGAGAGAGGTGACGCCATGCGTTTCCAATGCCTCAATGATGCCGTTAAAGATCAGGGCGACGCCCATAGCGGAGACGAAAAAGCCGACGATCCTAGTGATGGCATCAATCCCCATCGCACCTAATTTCTCCGAAAGCTTGCCTGCGTAAACAAGACACAGAAAGCTCACAAACATCGTAGCCAGGATGGCCGCCGCGATAGCGACAAACGAGGCGAGTTCAGTCGCGGAATGCTTGATTGTCGACGCCATTCCGAGGATTGTCGCGATTGCGCCCGGTCCACACACTGTCTCTTATACAC
>NZ_JBBIAM010000189.1:0-11827 GCF_054185185.1 Bradyrhizobium sp. UFLA05-153 | reverse complement strand
GCGATGAGGGTCCACAACAGCGGGGTCATGATACGGCCTCCCTGAATACGGCGGACTGGTGGATCAGCGCGCCGTAACGCGGGTGAGTGACGTCGAGGGTGAAACGGAAAGAGCCCTCGCCGAGATCGCGGTGGGTCACCGTGAGGTCGCCCGGCGTGAGCCATTGCGGCAGGGGAATCCAGAGACGTCCCAGCTGAAGGCCATAACCGGCGCTGCGAAAGGTCAGCGCCTGGCCTTCCACCGCGATACGGAGCGCCATCGAGACGCCGAAGCCGACATATTCTTCGAGCCCGGTCGGTCCGGCGAAGCGTTTGGCCGAATGGATTACTTGCGGAAAGCCCCGCTTCCGCGCGCAGATGCGCGTCCAGGTCTGGCCGCCGCTCCTCCCATCCTCGGTGACCGTGACGATCATCGGCACGCCGGTGTCGCGTCCGGTCGGCAACGGGCCGCCGATCAGGCGCGCGGCCTGCGCGAACCACCAGCCAAGCTCGCTGAAGCCGACCTCGTCGACCACGCCGACATAGACGACGCTGTCGCCGACAGCGACCCGCTTGGAAAACCGCCGCCAGGTCGCAAGCGGCAGGCGCCCCCAATCCTCAGCCGACATCAGCGCGCGGAAGCGGCGATCATCGAGGAATCTGGTGTGAGCGGGGGAGGATGCGTGAGAGCCTGGTAATCTTGCCGACGTCATCTCACCCCTCCCCCCAGCTATTTGGCTTTGCCCAGCGGCAGCAGGTTGGCGATCTTCTCGCCGAGCTTCATCAGCGCGATCAGCCTCGGCCGCGGCACTCTCAGCATCTGCATGAACCAGTGATCCGTGAGCTCGGTGAAGGCGAGCATCTCCTTCAGCCGCTTGGCTGCGACCGGGCTGATCGTCGGATCATCGGTGGCATCGGAGACGCAGGCCCGCAGGGCCACGATCGCGGGATCGATCTCCCGCTCCTTGCGCCGCGCCGCGATCCGCGCCGCCACCTCCCAGATGTCGGTCTCCGCCTCGAAATGATCGCGCCGGTCGCCGAGGATCGGCACGCGCCGGATCAAATTCCAGGCCAGAAGCTCCTTGATCGAGTTGGAGACGTTGGACCGCGCCATGCCGAGCGTCTCGGCGATGTCCTCCGCCGTCATCGGCGCTTCCGCCAGATAGAGGAGCCCATGGATCTGGCTGACCGAGCGGTTGACGCCCCACTCGTCTCCCATGTCGCCCCAGTGCAGGATGAAGCGCTCGACGGCGGCGGGCAGTTTCTTCTTACCGGTTGTTTCTGTCATAACAGAAATATCTGACGGTATCGATTTCCTGTCAAGCGTTACGCGAGGCCTCTGCCTTGCATACTGTTCCCGACATTTGCCTAAAAAGAGCTCAGGCGCGCGGAACAAAGACCGCCACGAAGACGTTTGTCCCCGTCGAGGCGGGGTCCAGAATGGCGCAAAAGTATAGACAACAGAGAGACTTGTTCGATAGCGAACGCAGTTTCAGGCTGTTGGTTGAGGGAGTTGCGGACTACGCCCTCTATATGCTCGATCCCACCGGCATCATCACCAGCTGGAACATCGGAGGTCAGCGCATCAAGGGCTATTCGCCCGAGGAGATCGTCGGCCAGCATTTCTCGCGCTTCTATACCGAAATCGACCGAGCCAACGGCAAGCCCGCGCGCGCGCTCAGAATCGCGCGGGAACAAGGCCGCTACGAGGAAGAAGGCTGGCGCGTCCGCAAGGACGGGACGTTCTTCTGGGCGAGCGTCGTGATCGATCCGATCTACGAGAACGGCGCTCTCATCGGCTTTGCCAAGATTACCCGCGACATCACCGAACGCCGCAACGCCGAGCTCAAGCTCGAGGCGATGCAGAAGCAACTGGCGGAGTCCCAGAAGTTCGACGCGCTCGGCCAGCTTACCGGCGGCGTCGCGCACGACTTCAACAATCTGCTGATGATCATCAGCGGCAGCCTTCACGTTCTCAAGCGGGGCGCCGAGCAGGACGCCAAGCTGGAGCGCGCGATTTCCGCAATCGATACGGCTACGAAGCGCGGCGCCGCGCTGACGGCCCAGCTCCTGACCTTTGCGCGGCGGCAGAGCGTCAATCCCCAGGCGATCCATTTCGGTGAGCGGATCAAAGCGATCCGTGAGGTCCTCCATGCCGGCGTCGGCAGCCCCGTGCGGCTCGCCTTCGACATCGACCGCGAGATATGGCCGATCAGAACCGACGTGTCCGAACTCGAGACGGCGCTGCTCAACCTGGTGATCAATGCGCGCGACGCGATGCCCGACGGCGGCACCGTGACGATCGGTGCCCGCAATGTGGCGCTGTCCGACCCCCTTCACGCCGGCGAGTTCGTGGCCATCAGCGTTGCCGACACTGGTCTCGGCATCCCCTCCGACGTGCTCGACAAGATCTTCGAGCCGTTCTTCACGACTAAGCCGGTCGGCAAGGGCACCGGGCTCGGCCTGTCCCAGGTGCACGGCTTCGCGCATCAGGCCGGCGGCACCGTGAAGGTGGACAGCGAACTCGGCAAGGGCACGATATTCACCATTCTCCTGCCGCGCGAGACGAGCGAACCACAACGCGAAGCGGCCGCCGCGCCCTCGCGCGGCAGCGGAACCGTGCTGCTGGTCGAGGATAATCCGGACGTCGCGCTGGTCAGCATCGGGCTCCTGGAGCAACTTGGCTATCAGGTGCGCCGCGTGGCGGACGCCGAGGAGGCGCTACGCGAGATCGAGCATGACGGCGTCGACTTCGTATTCTCCGACATCGTGATGCCCGGCAAGATGGACGGGCTCACCCTCGCCCATCGCCTGCGCCAGATCCGCCCCGGCCTGCCGATCCTGCTCGCGACCGGCTACAGCGACGCCGCGGCCGACGTGCGCGGCGACTTCCCGATCCTGCGCAAGCCCTACGAGATCCACGAGCTCAGCGACGCCATCGCCAAGCTGCCGCGGTGACTCTACACCGTCGGCAGCACCGAGAACGCCTCGCCTGCCCGCCGCAGGTTCAGATCGTCATCGCCTGCGGTTTCGCTGGTGACATTATCGACGCGCGAGGACGGTGGGCCATGCCGGCACAGTGCCACCATTTCGGCGACGCGGGTCGGAGGCCCCGCAAACAGCGCTTCAACGCTGCCGTCGCGCCGGTTGCGCACCCAGCCTTCGAGCCCGCTCGTGCTCGCCTGGTATTCGACCCAGGCGCGATAGCCAACGCCCTGCACACGGCCGCGGATCATGACCTGGAGGATGGCGCGGCTCATCTCTTCAACCCCAGGAAATCGGCAGTACGCGCTTTCACGTAGGCCTCGCGCATGATGCGGCCGGTCAGCTCCGACGATGCGAGACCGCTGAGATTCTTCGGCGGCGTCCCTTCGCGCAGCGCCTTTAGCGTGTCGTAGACGGCCTGAGTTGCCGCAGCGATCGGTGCGTGGCCCTGCAGCGCGATGCGCACGCGCTGGCCAGCGAGATAGTCGAGGGCGTTCAGCTCATCGGGCGCACCGCCCAGCACGATCGGTAGACGCGTTGCCGCTGCGATCGCCTCGAGCTCGATGCGCGACTTGATGCCGGTGAAGAACAAGGCATCGACGCCGGTTGCCTCATAGGCTTGCGCGCGCCTGATGGTGTCCTCGATCGACGTGATCGCGGCGGCGCCGGTGCGGCCCATGATGACGAGCGAGGGATCGCTGCGGCCGTCGAGCGCTGCCTTCATCTTGCCGATGCCCTCCTCCAGCGAGATGAGCTGTGTCTTCGGCTCGCCAAAGGCCTGCGGCAGCAGCGTGTCCTCGATGGTGAGGCCGGCGGCGCCCGCGGCCTCCAGCTCCTGCACCGTGCGGCGGACGTTGAGCGCGTTGCCATAGCCGTGATCGGCGTCGACCAGCACCGGCAGCGCGGATGCCCTCGACATCCGCCGCATCTGCTCGGCAAGTTCCGTGAGCGTAATCAGCGCGATGTCGGGATCGCCGAGCACGGCGAGCGAGGCCACCGAGCCGCCGAACATGCCGAGCGGAAAACCGAGATCTTCGGCAATGCGGATCGAGATCGCGTCATAGACCGAGCCGGGACGGACGCAGCCCAGCCCGGCGAGGATCGATCGCAATCTTTCGCGGCGTTGACGGAAGGCCATGGTGTTCCCTGTCTTTCGAAGCCGCTCCAGCATACTCCGTCATTGCGAGCGCAGCGAAGCAATCCAGGATCTTTCCGCGGAGGAGTCTGGATTGTTTCGTCGCTTCGCTCCTCGCAATGACGGTGTTTGTGGGTCCTGCGGAGACCGACTCACACCTCACGCAAACTCCAGGATCAGCGCGTCTACCGCGAGCGTGGCGCCGGCGCTGGCGTGGATCTTCTTCACGATGCCGTCGCGCTCGGCGCGCAGCACGTTCTGCATCTTCATGGCTTCGACGACCGCAAGCGTCTCGCCAGCCTTGACCTCCTGCCCTTCGGTGACGGCGATGGAGACGACGAGCCCGGGCATCGGACAGAGCAGCTTCTTGCCGGTGTCGGAGGCCGCGGTCACCGGCATCAGCCGCGCGGAAGTCGCTTCCGTCTCGGTCCAGACATAGACGGGAACCTCGACGCCCTGATGGGCGAGCCGCATGCCGTTCGGGATCGGCCTCACCTGCACCGCGATGAAGTGGCCGTCGATGGTGCCCTGCCAGACCGGTACGCCCGGCTTCCACGGCGATTCCAGGAGGTGGGCATTGCCTGCCTTGCCCTCGGCATCGAGGAAACGCACCGCGATCGCCTCGCCTTCGCGCGCGATCTCGAGTGCGATCTCCTCGCGGTCGAGCCACACCGCGCGGCGGCGCTCGCGCTGCACGACGCGGCCGCCGAGCTGGCCGGAAATCTGCCGCTTGCGCTCGCCGAGCACGTGGTCGATGGCGGCGCCGACGGCGGCGATCCGCCGCGCGACCTCGCCTTCAGCCACGCGCGCCGAAAAACCCTTCGGAAACTCCTCGGCGATGAAGCCGGTCGAGAGCCGTCCTTCGCGCCAGCGCGGATGGTTCATCAGCGCGGACAGGAACGGAATATTGTGACGGATGCCGTCGACATAGAAGGCATCGAGCGCGGTCGCCTGCGCCTCGATCGCTGCGGCGCGCGAGGGCGCATGTGTGACGAGCTTGGCGATCATCGGATCGTAGTGGATCGAGATCTCGCCGCCCTCCTGCACGCCGGTGTCGTTGCGCACGGTGATGCCGTCCTTGCTTAGCTCCGCTGGTGGGCGGTACTTCACGAGGCGCCCGATCGAGGGCAGGAAGTTGCGGAAGGGATCTTCGGCATAGAGACGCGACTCCACCGCCCATCCCGTGAGCGTAACGTCCTTCTGCGCAATGGTGAGCTTTTCGCCGGCGGCCACGCGGATCATCTGCTCGACGAGATCGATGCCGGTGACGAGCTCGGTGACGGGATGCTCGACCTGGAGGCGGGTGTTCATCTCCAGGAAGTAGAAGCTCTTGTCCTGTCCGGCGACGAATTCGACGGTGCCGGCGGAATCATAGTTCACGGCCTTCGCCAGCGCGACCGCCTGCTCGCCCATCTTGCGGCGGGTGGTCTCGTCGAGCAGCGGCGACGGCGCCTCCTCGATGACCTTCTGGTTGCGGCGCTGGATCGAGCATTCGCGCTCGCCGAGATGGATGACATTGCCGTGCTTGTCGCCCAGCACCTGGATCTCGATGTGGCGGGGATCGACGATGAATTTTTCGACGAAGACGCGGTCGTCGCCGAACGACGCCTTGGCTTCGGCTTTCGCCAGATTGAAGCCTTCGGCGACCTCGCTCTTCGAATGCGCGATGCGCATGCCCTTGCCGCCGCCGCCGGCGGAGGCCTTGATCATCACGGGGTAGCCGATCTCGTCAGCAATGCGCACCGCGTGCTTGTCGTCCTCGATGACGCCGAGATAGCCGGGCACGGTCGAGACCTTGGCCTTGGCGGCCGCCTTCTTGGACTCGATCTTGTCGCCCATCGCCGCGATCGCGCCGGGGTTCGGGCCGATGAAGACGATGCCGGCTGCCTCCAGCGCGCGCGGAAACGCCTCGCGCTCGGACAGGAAGCCGTAGCCGGGATGCACGGCCTGCGCGCCCGTCTTGCGGCATGCCTCGACGATCTTCTCGATTACCAGATAGCTCTCGGCCGCGGCCGGCGGCCCGATCAGGACGGCCTCGTCGGCCATCTCCACATGCAGCGCGTCGCGGTCGGCCTCGGAATAGACCGCAACCGTCTCAATTCCCATCCGGCGGGCAGTCTTGATGACCCGGCAGGCGATTTCGCCGCGATTGGCGATCAGAATGCGTTTGAACATGCTTTTCTTGGTTCTTCGACCCTGGGCGGGACCTCTCCCTCACCCCTTCGGGCTGATGGGACAGGCCGTGATGTGTCCGTGGTACAGCAAAATAGGCCAGAGGCAACGGTCTAAATCCGCACCCCGCCCTGGCGTACCAGCGATCCCTGCCGGCCTTATCGCCTTCCCAAAGCAGGCCTTATCGATCCCTATCTGCTATCGGCCTTGGCGGCGCCCCGCACCAGCTCGTGGACAAAACCCAGCTTCCCGACCACCGCCGGTGACAGGATGAAGGGATAGAGGTCGCGGGCACCCATCGCCCGGTTGACGCTGTTGATGGCAAAGGTGAAGGGCAGCCATGCATTGACGAGCTTCTCCACATCCGCCGCCGTGTAGGGGTTGAAGCGGATGCGCGCCGTCAGCTCGCCGTCGCGATCGATCCTGGGGCGCACCTCCACGCCGAATTCGGCGGCCATCTCAAGTGTGTCGACGATGTGGAGGTAGTGCGCCCAGGTCTCGGCGAAGTCCTCCCAGGGATGCGTGGTCGCGTAGGCGGAGACATAGCTCTGCTGCCAGTCATCCGGCGGCCCCTCCGCATAATGGCGTTGGAGCGCCTGCCCATAGTCGATCTGTTCGTCGCCGAACTTCGCGCGGAATTCGTCGAGCTTGCCGCCGTCCCGCACCAGCACGTCCCAAAAATAGTGCCCGACCTCGTGGCGGAAATGCCCGAGCAGCGTGCGGTATGGCTCGCCCATCTCGAGCCTGCGCCGCTCGCGTTCGATGTCGTTGGCTTCCGTCAGCGCGATCGTGATCAGGCCATTGTCATGGCCGGTCATGATCCGCTGGCCGCTGAAGGGATCATCGGCAAGGAAGTTGAAGATCAGCCCGTGCGTGGGATCCTCTGCCCGCGTCGTCAGCGGCAGCTTCCAGCGCGAGAGCGAATAGAACAACCGGTGCTTGGCCACCTCGAGTTCGCGCCAGCCGGCAAGCTGCGCCGGGTCGGACAGGTCGGGCACCGTGCCGTTGTGCCGGCAGGCGCGGCAGTAGAGATCGCTGCTGCCGGGCTCGGTCAGCCAGTTGCAGGCGTCGAACTCGGCATTGGCGCACAGCATGCGGCCCGTGCCCTTGTCGGCCAGCGTCACCCAGGCCGTCCCGTCGGGCTCGATCGCGGAGAGCATCTCCTTTTCAGGCAGGAAGGCAACCCGGTGACCGCAGCGTTCGCAGGCGCGGTTCTCGAAATAGAGGACGTTGCCGCAGGCCTGGCAGACAAATAACTTCAAGGTTTACATCCCCCGACAGGAGTCTCTTGAGCCCATCTTGAACCTATCTTGAGGCTATTGGGCCCGGCGACGACGCTTCGCGACGTTAATCGTTCCTGCGGGCGGAACAAATTCCTCAAACTGGACATTGGTTCGCCGTCCACACTTCCCGGACATCATTCTCCCCTTCAGGTCGTTGCAATGGGTAGCCATCGCGCCCGGTCTGTGTGACAATTGCTCCGGCACGTGCATCACAGCGGCCGACCCCTTGAACGATCCTTTGCCCGAGACCATCGCCGCCGAAAGGCTGCGCCAGCATCTGGACGAGATCGCCCGCGAGCGCGACAACGCCTATCGCGCGTTGCAGGAGCGCGAGGCCGAGCTTGCGCGCATCCAGCGCATCGCCGGCGTCGGCGGCCTAGAGATCGATTTCCGTGACGGCGTCAGGAATCGCCGCACCCCCGAATATCTGCTGATCCACGGCCTGCCGCCGGAGGCCGCCAACGAGACCTATGGCGACTGGATGCTGCGTATCCATCCAGAGGATCGCGAGCGCACGATCAAACACCTGTTCGGCACCCTCAAAAGCGAGAGCGAAGATTACTCCGACACCTACCGCATCACCCGCCCCAGCGACGGCGAGGTGCGCTGGATCCGCGTGGTCGGCAAGATCGAGCGCGATGCGGGCGGCCGCGCGGTGCGGCTGGTCGGCGCTGACCTCGACGTTACCGACCAGATGCTGGCGCAGGCGACCTTGCGGGAAAGCGAGGAACGCTTTCGCCTGATCGCCGACAGCGCGCCGGTGCCGATCTGGGTCACCAAGCTGGACCGCAAGCGCTCCTTCGCCAACCAGGCCTATGTCGATTTCCTCGGCCTGCCCTTCGAGGAGGCGATCGATTTCGACTGGCGCAAGGTGCTGCACCCGGATGACCTGCCCCAAGTGCTCCAGCAATCCGTGCAGGGCGAAGCCTCGCTGAAACCCTTCGTGCTGGAAGCACGCTACAGGCGCGCCGACGGCCAGTGGCGCTGGCTGCGCTCGGAGTCGCAGCCGCGCTGGGACCCCAATGGCAAGCACATCGGCTTCATCGGCGTCGCCCACGACATCACCGCCGCCAAGCAGGCCGAGATCGAGCTCAGGCAGCTCAACGAAACGCTGGAAGAGCGCATTACCGAGCGTACCTCACAGCTCGAAGCCAACGAGGCCCGGCTGCTTGCGATCCTGGAAACCAGCAACCAGTACCAGGGTCTGCTCAACCTCGAAGGCAACGTGCTCTACGCCAACACGACGGCGCTCGCCGGCATCCGCGCCGCGCCGCGAGACGTCATCGGAAAGCCGTTCTGGGACACGCCATGGTTCGCCGCGACCGAAGGCATGTCGACGATGGTCCGCAACGCCTTCGATACGGTCCTGACTGGCGAAGCGGTGCGGATGGAGATGCTGCTCCGCCTCCCGATCGGCGAGCGCTGGTTCGATTTCAGCATCCGCCCCCTGCTCGACCAGCACGGCAGGATCTCCGGCGCCGTGCCCGAGGCCGTCGACATCAGCGAGCGCCGCCGCGGCGAGGAGGCGCTGCGCCAGTCGCAGAAGATGGAGGCGATCGGCCAGCTCACCGGCGGCGTCGCGCACGATTTCAACAACCTCCTCACCATCATCCGCTCGGCCACCGACTTCCTGCGCCGGCGCGAGCTGCCGGAGGAACGGCGGCGACGCTACGTCGATGCGATCTCCGAGACCGTCGAGCGCGCCTCGAACCTGACGGCACAGCTGCTCGCCTTCGCGCGGCGGCAGCCCTTGAAGCCGCAGATCTTCAACGTCGGCACGCAGGTCGAAAGCGTGGCGCAACTGGTGCGGACGCTGGTCGGCGCCCGCATCGAGATCGTGGTCGACGTGCAGGATGCCGACTGCTTCACCATCGCCGACATCGCGCAATTCGAGACTGCGCTGATCAACCTCGCCATCAACGCACGCGATGCGATGAAGGACGAGGGACGGCTGACCATCGCGGTCCGCAAGTTCAAGGGCATCCCTGCCTTGCGCACACAATCGGCGCGCAGCGGCGATTTCGTCGCCATCTCGGTCCACGACACCGGCTCGGGCATCGCGCCGGAACATCTCGAGGCGATCTTCGAACCGTTCTTCACGACCAAGGAGGTCGGCAAGGGCACCGGGCTCGGCCTCAGCCAGGCCTTCGGCTTCGCAAAGCAGTCCGAGGGCGACATCGCGGTCGAGAGCAGCGTCGGACACGGCGCGACCTTCACGATCTATCTGCCGCAGGCGCCGAGCCCCACCCTGGCTACCGAAGCAGCGTCGCTGATGAGCGAACCCGCCGCCACGGGACGCGGCTATCGCGTGCTGGTGGTCGAGGACAATGACGACGTCGGCCGCTTCTCCACAGAACTGCTCGAAGACCTCGGCTATGTCGTGCGCCGTGTCGCCAACGCCAACGCGGCCCTGGCGATCCTCGGCGAGAACGAATTCGCTGTCGATCTCGTGTTCTCCGATGTCATCATGCCCGGCATGAATGGCGTTGAGCTCGCCGGCGTCATCCGCGATCGCTATCCGGGCCTGCCGGTCGTGCTCACCTCCGGCTACAGCAACGTGCTCGCCGAAAGCGCCCATCGCGGCTTCGAGCTGATCCAGAAACCGTATTCGGTCGAGTCGCTGTCGCGCATCCTGCGCAAGGCGATGGCGGAAAAGGTCTCGGTCGCAAGGTGATTGTCAAATTTGCGCGAAGCCGTCACTGCGAGCGAAGCGAAGCAATCCAGAATTTTTACGCGGAGACGGTCTGGATTGCTTCGTCGCTTCGCTCCTCGCAATGACGGCGCTGTTGTGCTTTTACGCTCCATCAGGTCTTGCATGACATGAAACCCACCCTCCTCTCGGCCTGGCAGACCTGGGCGTTGCTCTCCGCCTGCTTTGCCGCGCTGACTGCGATCTTCGCCAAGGTTGGGGTGGAGAACATCAATCCGGATCTTGCGACCTTCATCCGCACCATCGTGGTGCTGCTGGCTTTCTCCGTGCTGTTGTTCCTCACCGGCCAATTCGCGGTGCCGTCGGAAATCTCGTCAAAGACCTGGCTATTCCTGATCCTGTCGGGCCTCGCCACCGGCGCATCCTGGCTGTGTTATTTCCGCGCGCTGAAGCTCGGGCCCGCAACGCTGGTGGCGCCGATCGACAAGCTCAGCGTCGTGCTGGTGGCGCTGTTCGCCTTCGCCTTTCTCGGCGAGCGTCCGACTGCACAGGGCTGGCTCGGCATCGCGATGATCGGCGCCGGCGCGGTGCTGCTCGCGGTGAAGCTGTAACGGAGTGCTCGCGCTGATGTGAGCGGAACCAATCCGGTCTGACATCGGTTTCTCGCAGGGCGAGTTCTGCGCCTCGATCGAGATTCACAATGTCGAAGCGCAGTCTGAGCGAAGGGGTGCAAGCCGGGCGCGCGCTGGACGCGGCGAATTTCTTCCTCGCCGATGTCCGCGACGGGCTTGGGCCATATCTTGCCGTTTATCCCCTCACCGAGCAGCGATGGGACGAGTCGCGTCCGCAGGGGAAGACAGCGCCGCCGGCTTCAGCTATCGCTGCACGATAACCATCGAACGAGGGCCACATTGCCGATCGCGCCGCATGCCGCCTATTGGGCCTGGAGCATCATCGTGCTTGCGACCGCAGGCGTCATCATCCGCCCCTTTCGCCTGCCCGAGGCAATCTGGGCGCTGGCGGGCGCTGCGGCGCTGGTGCTGTTCGGCGTCCTGAGCTGGGATGACGCGCTGACCGGCGTCGAAAAGGGCATCGACGTCTATCTGTTCCTGATCGGTATGATGCTGATCGCCGAGCTCGCCCGGCTCGAAGGCCTGTTCGACTATCTCGCAGCGCTCGCCGTCGAATATGCCCGCGGCTCGCCGCAGCGCCTGTTTCTGCTGATCTATCTCGTCGGCACGCTGGTCACCGTCTTCCTGTCGAACGATGCGACCGCGATCGTGCTGACGCCGGCGGTCTACGCGGCGACACGGGCAGCCGGCGCCCAGCCGCTGCCTTATCTCTTCGTCTGCGCCTTCATTGCCAACGCCGCGAGCTTCGTGCTGCCGATCTCGAACCCCGCCAACCTCGTGGTGTTCGGCACGCACATGCCGCATCTGGCCGAATGGCTCCGCCTGTTCGCCCTGCCCTCGTTCGCCTCGATCGTACTCACCTACGTCGTACTTCGCCTCACCCAGCATCGCGCGCTGAAGGAGGAGGACATCGAGCACAAGGTCGCGCACAAGAGGCTCAGCCGTGGTGGCAAGCTGACCGCGATCGGTATTGCCGCTGTCTCTTATACACA